>NZ_JBJEEY010000023.1:0-17857 GCF_051873555.1 Floccifex sp.
ACCTCAAAGGTTTTAAATTGGCTTTTTTCTAAACCTCATCTAATTTTAGAGGTCCCAATTACAAAAAGCGAAATATCCAATAGATGTAACACCATTTGGAATTGTTATATTTGTAAGGTTATTACAATTATGAAAAGCATAACCTCCAATAGATGTAACAGACACTGGGATACTGTAGGATGTTTCAGTAATTCCTTGAGGATACCGAATCAATTCTGTTTGATTCTTATTAAACAATATACCATTCACAGATGAATACACTTCATTAAAATCTTCAACTTCAATGTTTTTAAGGCTTGTACATCCATTAAAAGCAGTATCATCAATTAAAGTAACACTTGCTGGAATTATTATATTTGTAAGTTGTTCACAATTTAGAAAAGCACAAAGTCCAATGGATTTAATTCCATTTTCGATTGTTACATTAGATAAACTGCTACAACCCGAAAAAGCACTTGTTCCAATAGTTGTAACTGAATTTCCATTGATTTCTGAAGGAATGACAATATCACCGCCATCACCATTATATTTGGTTATCGTTACTTCATTGGTTTCTGATACACTATATTCAAATTCTCCATATGTATCCGCCTATATTGTCATGGGTACCAACATGCATATTGTGCATATGGCACATAGTATGCTTAATAATTTCTTCTTCATATTCGTCTCCTTTTTTAAAATAATGTTCATTTACATTATTTCACTTTTCTGTTTCTGTGTCAATTTTGATATAATAATTACATGTATTATGTTTATATATTGTGTTGCAGCGATCAAAGTTTATATACTGGCTATACCAATGATTTGAATCATCGATTAGATGTTCATAATCAAGGTAAAGGGGCTAAATATACAAAATCTCGTCGTCCTGTTTCTTTGGTTTATTATGAATGTTTTGAAACTAAGAGTGAAGCTTTAAAGCGTGAATATCAAATTAAACAATTAAGACGTGAACAAAAGCTTGCTTTAATAAAAAATCGATAAAGCGTTGTGAATATTATCAATCACAAAGGACTTCCCTTCTTGTCCTTTTTCTCCATCTAAAGTCCAGCTGACTGTTTCATCGAATTCAATTTCAATGTGACTGGCTTTCATTCGTTTGACAAATTTATCAGTCAGTCCTGGATTTAATAATCCAATGGGATAATGAATCCATTCCAGTGCATTATCGGTCCATTCTACAAATATTAAATCAAAATATCCATCTTTCATTAAATTTTCTTCCCTTTTTATGACATCCATTCCCGAAACTCGATAGCCATTGACAATTAATCCCATTAAAACTTGTTTTTCATATATTTGTCCATCGTATTTCATTTTTATAGAAATGGGATGAAGATTAGGAAGTTCTTCCATAGCTTTGATTACATACGCTATATCCCCTAAATTTTGTTTTAGATTTCTTTCGGTTTCATAGCTTACATTTGTAAAGGCGCCAAAAGCCGCTACATACGCAAAATAGCGTTCATTGCATCTTCCAATATCAAATACATCTTTTCGTCCGTGAATGATTTTTAAAGCAGTTTCCTGAAAGGATGGCGTTAATTGAAAGTTTTTTGAAAAATCATTCATCGTTCCAGTTGGAATATAACCTAGTTCAATTTGTTTATTCATTTGAATCAAAGCATTAATGGCTTCATTTAAAGTTCCATCTCCACCTGAAATCACTATCACATCAAATTCATTTCCTTTTTTTAATATCATTTCATAACAATCCATAGATTTAGTTGTGCAATATACTTCGACTTGATAATTAGCACTAAATAAAACCAAAGCATCTAATAAATCATTTTTCGATCGTTTTTTTCCTGAATTGGGATTAATGATAAAGAATAATTTTTTCATATAGAACTCCTAATAAACTTGAACCATCATAGATCATGGGATCATTTGGAAAAATATAAAGCATTCGATATATATAATAAAATATCATTAGGATGCACCAGATCCATAACAGAATATGAATAATCTTTTTATGGTTTCTAAAAAGAATACAAAGAATTATATAAATAATTGTAGGAATGGCCATGGCATGGTAATACAAAGAAGCTGAAAGATTTCCTTTCAGCAAATAATACAAACTTGTTTTCATGTTACATCCAGGACAAGGAAAGCCTGTAATTTTTTGAAATGGACAAGAATAGAATAACAGGAGCACTACAAGAATGGCTCCTGTTAATTTAATTTGCGAATGTCTGGATGTCATTGATCGTACTTTGGATAATACAAAGTGAAACAATCGAAAAGCTTAATAAAGCTAAAATCAAAACAATTACAGAATCATCGGGAACAACATATCCATTTGAAAATTGAAGTGCATGTAACCTTTTACAAGTTCTATAATAAAAATACCATCCATAAACCCCACAAGTAATAAAACTCAAAAGAACAACCATTCCAGGCGAAGTCGTCTGGTTTTGACAAAGTGTATCGGTATCTCTGGCAATACAATACATCCAGTACAAACCAAAAATACCACAAGTAACAATTGTCAATAATAAATACAATCCTACACTTCTTTTTTGTATAAAAACTGGATTGTTTATTGTTTCCTGTGTATAAATCGTTTCTGTTTGTTGAGCTTGTTTTTCTTGTTTTAAATAAATGCTCAATGGTGAATTCTTCACAAATTCCCAATCCGCCATACCAGAAGTCCATACATAGCTATTAGCTGAAATGGTTTTCTTTTCAATTAAAGAAATGATTTCTTTTTCATCCAATGGACCCACTTGTTCATTATTTACATTGATATAATACCACTGTTTATCTGAAGAAAATTCCTTAACTGGTTCTTCCTCTTCTTTAAAATCAACAAGTTTACTATCCTCAAAAGAAATCCAGTCTTGTAGACCCGACTTCCATACATATGTATTTTTTTGAATGCGACCCTGTTGATAAAAAGAAATCATTTCATCTTTTGTATAAGCACCATTTGATTTTCCATTTTCAACAAAATACCAGCCATCTTCATTTACTTGTTCTATTTCAATTTTTGATCCACAATTCGGACAAAACTTTGCGCTTTCAGGTATTTGTTCCCCACAGTTTTTACAAATCATGTTTTATACCTCCAATGCACTTATTATAACACGAAAAAAAGAATATCCATTATCGAATATTCTTTAATTTGAAAGTTAATAAATAAGCCAAAACAATTTTTAGAGCATCTCCTAATAAAAACGGAATCACACAATATAATAAACTCGTCATTAAATTCATTTTTGTTAGAATCATAAACCAGATGGTTCCAATGGCATATAGAACAAAAGTACCAATAATCATATTCACAATACGCATCCAGCTTTTATTTACTTTTAAACCCGAAAAGAAAGCCAATGCGATATATCCAATGATATAACCTCCAGTTGTTCCAAATAAAACCGCAAAACCAGATTTATAACCCGCAAAAAATGGAAGACCAATACAGCCTAATAAAATATATAAAGCCACAGCTAAACATCCTTTTTTCCATCCTAACCAGATGCCAGCTACCATTACCATAAAGGATGCCAGTGAAATTGGAATTTCTCCAACGGGAATGGATAAAGGCGCAATCAGTCCAATACAAACGGCCATCAGTGCTATATATACAAGATCTTTTGTTTTCATTTTTTTCACCTCGAAAACAAATATATAGAAAAATAATTCTATTGTCAACCTTTTATTTATTTATGGTTGACTTTAATATGTACTTCTCCAGAAGAAACTCTTCTTTCTTTTCCATGATCGATTACAACCAATTCAAAATTATCATCAATATCTTTGGCAAATACTTCTTTTAAACAATTATTTTCCTGAATCCATACATTCTTATTTAAAACCATACTATGATCTTTATACAACTGATAATATTCTTCTTTATTCCAATTATGATAATACGATAAAAAATAATTTAAGAAATAACCCACCAATTTATTTTTTCCATCTTCAATTGCATTTTTAAAAATAGATCCTGCTATGTCTTGTAGATCCTTGGGAAAATCATTTTCAGGCACATATACATTAAATCCAATTCCCATAACAACATATTCCATGCACTTACTTTCCATGCTGATAGAAGCTTCCGTTAAAATACCACATACTTTTTTATCATTCACAAAAATATCATTGATCCATTTAATTTTTGGATGCACATCTTGAATATCTTCAATGGCTTTACAAGCCGCTACAGCCGCCATAGACGTAATATTGGTTGCTTCCATGGGTGTTTTATCAATGGGACGAAGCAAAACCGATAAATATACACCACTTTGACTTGGAGAATAAAACGAATGCCCGGTTCTTCCTTTTCCATTGGTCTGAGAAGAACTCACTAATACATAGCCTTCTCTTTCATTTTCAATGGCTTTTTGAACCACTAAAGTATTTGTTGAAGTAACTTCTTTTTGGTAATGAATATCACAAGGAACTTGAATATATTTTTCAATGCCTTCTTTAGATACAATATCCGTTTCAATAGATAAAGCATAGCCTTTATTGGAAATTGCCTGAATTTGATAGCCTTCTTTTTGTAAAGACTTGATAGCTTTCCAAATCGCATTTCTAGAAACATTTAATTCTTTGGCAATTTGTTCCCCTGAAAAAAAAATCCCTCGATTATTTTCTAATAAAACTAAAATTTTTTGTTTTGTGCTCATATAACTCCTTTAAAAAAACTCGGAAAATCCGAGTTTTACATTCCAAATAATTTTAACATAAATCCAGCCGCAACAGCTGAACCAATAACACCTGCCACATTAGGTCCCATCGCATGCATCAATAAGAAGTTTTTAGGATTGGCTTTTTGTCCTTCCACTTGTGATACACGAGCAGCCATAGGAACAGCCGATACACCAGCCGAACCAATTAATGGATTAATTTTTCCTCCACTTAATTTACACATGATTTTTCCAAAAATCAATCCACCTGCTGTACTTAACATGAAAGCCAATAATCCTAAACAAATAATCATAATAGTTTCTAATGATAAGAAAGTTGCTGCACTGGCTTTACATCCTACAGAAAGACCTAAAGCAATAGTTACAATATTTGTTAAGGCATTTTGTGCTGTATCACTTAAACGATCGGTAACACCACATTCTCTAAATAAGTTTCCAAGCATCAGCATTCCAATTAATGGAGCTGTATCTGGAATTAATAAGACAACAAAAATCATAACCGCAATTGGGAAAATAATTTTTTCTGTTTTTGAAACTGTACGCATTTGTTTCATTTCAATTTTACGTTCTTTTTCTGTTGTCAATAAACGCATTAGAGGCGGTTGAATCATAGGGATCAATGCCATATAACTATACGCTGCAATAGCAATCGCTGGTAAATAGTCTTCCGCTAATCGAGATGCCACCAAAATAGCTGTTGGTCCATCAGCTCCTCCAATAACACCAATTGCTGCTGCTACTTTTGGATCAAATCCTAAAGCCAAAGCCAATAAAAAGGCAGTAAAAATACCAAATTGGGCAGCAGCTCCTAATAATAAAGAAGAAGGACGAGAAATCAATGGTCCAAAATCTGTCATGGCTCCAATTCCCATAAAAATAATGGAAGGATAAATAGCGTGTTGAACACCTTGATAAACTACCCACATAAATCCTGGACTGGATCCATCCGTTGGTGGATTTAAAATACCAGTCGATGGAAAGTTACAGAATAAGATTCCAATAGCAATGGGTACTAACAATAATGGTTCGTATTTCTTTTTAATTCCCATGTATAACAAAACACAAGCAATAAGAATCATAATTAATTGTCTTGGATCTTGAAAAAAACCGGCAAATCCAGAAGAACCAAGAATTTTTGATAGAATTCCAAAAAATGAAATTTCCATAGGCCACCTCTATTGAATTGTAGCTAAAATCGCATCTGTTTGCACAGAAGCGCCTTTTGATACAACAACAGAAGTGATTGTTCCATCCTTTGGTGCTACGATTTCGTTCTCCATCTTCATGGCTTCTAAAACAAATAAAATATCTCCGGCTTTTACTTTTTGTCCATTTTGCACATTGACTTGTAAAATTGTACCAGGCATTGGTGCTTTTACAGGATCTCCAGCACCTTGTGCAACAGGAGCAGCCTGTGCAGCAGGCGCTTGTTGTACGACAGGCGCTGCTTGTTGTACCACAGGTTGTTCTTTAACTTCTCCAACATAATTTGCTGTGGCTTGTCCTTGTTCAACTTCAACTTCGTATTGTTTTCCATTTAAAGTAATTATATATTTCATGATTAGTTATCCTCCAATAATCGAATCTTCTTAAAAATCAAGTTTTCAAGTGGAATTTTGGTTTCATCACTGATAATGGCCATAATACAAGCCGCTGTTTTTTCATCCACATCAATTAATTGAATTTCTCCTGCATACTCAATATTTGCAGGTTTCTTAACTTCAACAACTTCTTCTACCACTTTTTCTTCTACTTTTTCTTGTTTTGATGTCATAGCCACAACGACTTTATTCATAACAATAATGATTAACATCAAAATCGCCAACATGATAAAAACAGTTGTAAATCCATACAAAGCGATTTGTAACCCTTGACCAATAGTTAAAGACTCAATCATAGTTATTCAACCTCTCTAATTGTATACTTCGCAACTAAAGCTTTCTTTTCTTCACGTTTCATGAAGAATTTTTCTGCAATTTGAGGGAATAAAACATAACTTAATACGGTTTCTTCATCACGAGCATAAGCTCCTAATTTAGAAACAGCTTGTGACATTTCATTTCGAATCGTATCTGCATATCGACCTTGAATAGGTTGTTCCCCATTCAACGCCTTTTCCTGTAATTCTTTATTAATTTCACCAGGCGCTTTTCCATATTCTCCACGTAAATACGCTTTGACTTCTTTTGAAATATAGTTATAACGTCCACCATATAAAACATTCATAACCGCTTGTACACCCACCATTTGTGACATAGGCGTTACTAGAGGTGGATATCCTAAGTCTTTACGAACATTTGGCGTTTCTTCCAATACTTCATCTAATCGATCCAATGCGTTTTGTGCTGTTAATTGCGCAATTAAGTTAGATAACATTCCACCTGGAATCTGATAATTTAAAGCATCAATATTGGTTCCCATAACTTTTGGATTTAACATTCCTTCATCTAAGAAACGTTGTTTCACTGGAACAAAATGATCATTGATTTTCTTTAAGTTTTCAAACTTAACACCTGTATCATATCCCATTTCATTTAAAGCATATACAGTCGATTCTGTTGCAGGTTGAGACGTTCCTCCACTTAAGCAGGAAATCGCTGTATCAATGACATCAACTCCAGCTTCAACAGCTTTTAAATATGTCATTTGTCCTAAACCAGTTGTAGAATGTGTATGTAAAACAACTGGAATGGATACATTGGCTTTTAAAGCTTTAATTAAATCATAAGCCACTTGTGGTGTCATAATACCTGCCATGTCTTTTACACAAATTGAATGACATCCCATTTCTTCCAATTGTTTTCCTAAATCCACAAACATATCTAATGTATGAATCGGACTTGTTGTATAACAAATGGTTCCTTGTGCATGTCCACCAGCTTTGATACATTCATCCACGGCTACACGAATATTTGTATAGTCATTTAATGCATCAAAAATACGAATAATATCAATTCCATTTTTAATAGAATCACGAACAAAAGCACGTACAGTAGCATCTGAGTAATGGTGATATCCCAAGATGTTTTGTCCACGCAATAACATTTGCAGTTTTGTGTTTTTAACTTTTGAACGAATAAAGCGTAAACGTTCCCATGGGTCTTCGTCTAAATAACGAAGACAAGAATCAAATGTGGCTCCTCCCCAGCATTCTAATGAATAATATCCTGTTTGATCCATCGTTTCCAAAATATCTTCAAAATCAGAACGTGGCATACGTGTTGCAATCAAAGATTGTTGTGCATCTCGTAAAACAGTTTCCGTAATCTTTACTTGTTTCATAATTTCCACTCTTTCTATTTATTCACTTTAAATAACTATCCGCTATGCCATAAACACTATCACATTTTTTCTTATTTTTTAAGTACTTTTTTGGCTTTTTTTCATAAAAAACAAAAATGATATTTTGAAACAAAAAGTTAAACGCTTACAAAAAAATAGAGTGAATTACTCTATTCTTTACCACAAATAATTTTACGTTTTAAATCATCATAAACCAATAATAATTGACTGGGTTTATATACAGAAATGATATTTGCCATTTCTTCATTTAATAAAGAAGACGAAATATCTTCAAATTGTTTTAGAAAATCAACATTATAAATTTTAGTCTGACTATTTTCCATACATGCAATATAAAGAATTTGTGCCTCTACTAAATCCTGAAACATATGCGAGCCAAAAGAAAGTTCTGGCATATATCCTACTTTACTATATGCCACTTCCATAATCGCATTGAATTCACTGATTTCCGCAAACGAAACAGGAACCCCTAATTCAGGAGAAGAAGTCCCAATTCTTCCTGGTGTAATTAAAAGAAGATGATAGCCTTTATCTTTAAATACCTGATTGATTTTTCCAATGGCACGAGCCACTTTGGGTTTATTGACATATTCGAGTGTATAGTACGCATATGGATCTACATATACAATCACATCGATATATTCATTTCGACTCGTTCCCATTAAATTTTTCTCAATCTCAAAGAAAATATTTTCATTTTTCAAGGTTGGTAAATTAATTTTTGTACTGTGATTGGCTTGTAAAGGCCGACACTGTAACAAATTAATAAAATATTCATTGTCCTGCGATACATTAATTGTATATTCAATATCCACTGGTGTTTGATATTCTTTTTGAAGTGTCTTTAAAATTGTCTGCATTGTTGACATAATTTCCTGATTTTTAATCAATTGCTGACAATCTAAAAATAAGACTTCTCGATACTGACCCCGATCACGAAAATGCCATTCCGCATCGGTGTCATGACTAAACAACAATTGTTTTTGCCAAGGAAGCACATACGGAAGAATGGTTTCCATTCTTTCATGCGATACATCATTGTTTTCAAAAGAAATAACATCCATCTTTCTTTGCGAATACTTATGACGATCGGCACTGCTGGAATACATAGACATTAAAGGCTTATCCAAATTCACTAAACGAGGATAATCCCCTGGTGTACGATCCACGGCCCGTGTTCCCAATCCTGCCACTAAGCGAAGCATACCGGCATTGGGATCTAATTCATCGCTCCAAGGATAGCTGTTATAGGAGTAACCAACCCCAGCTGCCATTGGAAAATAATAATTTCCCAATCGAGAACCTGATACTCTTTGAATCAACAAAGCCATTTGTTCATCACTATCCAGTAAATTTCTTCGTCTACGATATTCCAAAGCCCCTTGTGACATTGTCGAAGCATAAACAATTCGTACTGCTTTTTCAAATGTTTTTAAACGATCTTCCAAAGTCTTTCCACTTACACAGAAAACCGATTCATATTTCCCCGCAAAGGCATTCCCAAAACCATCTTCTAAAAAACTGGAACTTCTGACAATAATGGGACACGTACCATAGTAATCAATCATGCGCTTAAATTGCTGAGCAATCATTACTGGAAATTTTCCCTCCAGTAAGCGATCCTGAATTTTTTTAGCGAGTTCCATATTTTCAGGATTGGCTTTGTGCTGCAGCCATAAATCCCAAAACTGATTATGAATAATATAAGTATAGAAAATATCGGAACCCACAAAATAAGAGTCATGTGGCTCTAAATGAGGGGCAATGTCTTCACAATTTCGAATGATAATTTTAGTCGCCGTTAACATTCCCACTGCTTTTCCCCCAATTTTACCTGTCCCAATCATACGACTATGGACTTGAATAAAATCACGGTATTTAAAGTTTTTAACAATTAAAGCCTGCATTCTTTCGTCATCGGTCATCAACATCGAACACATTTTCTTTTTATCCGGTGGCGTTAATTCCTTTTTCGAATAATTCAACTGCATCGTAGAAAAGAAACGATCCCATGAATCTTGTAATTGTTCACCTGGACCCGATTGTTCAACAGCTGCATAATATTTAGCCAGAGAAGTCGAATACGTCATTGGATGAAAGCTTTTGTCTTCATCAATTCGATGCGTTAAAAACATTTCAGAATTGTAGCGGTTTTCAACTTTTAATGGCGTTAAATAATAATGATCGACATCATAGAAAACATCCAGAAAGATTTGTACGCTTTCTCGTATTTGATTGATGCAGTCATAAGAATGAGCCCCTCTTCGAACTGGAATCAATGTAATGTGGTTTCTTTGCGTAAATATAGGACACATCACATTGATAAAGTTTCCCAACATTAAATCGGTATTCCAGTAATCACTTAATATTGATATATTATCAAACACAAACAATGATTTTTCATTGGCTTTTAAGGCAATGCGATATAAATGAATAGAAAAAGATTCAAATCCTTCATTGGGATCCAATTGATGTAAAAAAACATTTTTTATTTTTTCGATCATGGGTTTATGTTCCCCAAATCGAATATAATGAATATCTCTTTGATCATGAAGAGATTGAAATACAAATTGCCGCGCAAAAAAACGAAAATATTCTAAATCCAGTACACGAAAAACAATATTGTCTCCACATCGAACACAATCTAATTTTTTATCCAGACCTGCTAAACCCGATAAAATTTTTTCTCTTTCCAATTTCAATCCTCCTCTAGAATTTTCATCAATTCACTTAAATCCTCAATGACTTTACAACCTGTTTGTTTCAATAATTCTTTGTCCTGGTGTCCAGTACATACTAATACACAAGGCATATGCATCGCCTTTGCACTTTCATAATCATGAAGCGTATCTCCTACAAACAGGCATTCTTCTTCTTTAAACTGGTGTTCTTTCATCCATTGTATGCCTTGTGCTACTTTTCCTGTAGCATGAATGGTATCACATCCCACTATATCCATAAAATAAGAGTCAATTTCATAAAATTGAACTTGTTCTTCTAAATATTTTTGATGCGATGCACTTAAAATCGAACAAGAAATATTTTTTTCTTTTAATTCTTTTAGTATTTCTTTTGTGTAAGGTGTCAAAGGACAAATGGTATAGGTTTTATTATAGATATCTATAAATTCTTCACTTAATTCTTCAAATGAATATTGAGTGAAATCAAAGCCAATTTTTTTATAATAATCTTTTACTGGATGACAAAACAATTTTTTGTATTCATCCATTTCAATGATTCTCAAGCCTCTTTCTTTGAATAATTGATTTTCAATGTCCAATGAAAATTGAACATCATCCATTAGAGTTCCATTCCAGTCAAATACGATGTGACGAATCACAACGACAAGAAAAGCGACAATTGTCGCTTATTCTTTAATGATTTTTCGAAGATTTTTAAAGACAACTTCATGAAGTTTATCCGATAAATCTTCGGCTTTATCAATGGTTTCTTTTAAAGCTTGACTGGAACGGATATCATCCACTTTCTTAGTGGATTTTTCAATAAAAGATTGCACTTTTTCATTATTTTTGAAATCATTGATCGTTTCACTGGAAGACACTTTTTCTTTCACATTGGATAAAACCTGTAACGATTCCTCTTTGGCTTTATTTAATATATCCTGAATCATTTGTGTATCCGCTATTTGTGAAATTTTATCTTTGGCTTCTTGATAAATTTCTTCAATTCGATTTTTGGAATCTTCAAAAATGTCTTCATCCTCAAATAAATCTTGTTCATTTTCATCTACAGGAACTTCTACATAGACAGACATTTCGACTTCGGGTTCTTCTTTTGAAATCTTTTCTTCATTTTCTGACATACTTTTGTCCTCCTTTACTATTAGTATAATCTATTTTCATAAACGGAGCCATTGAAAATCACTTCAATGTCTTCATAAGAAATATAGCCACTTTGAGCCATACAAACCAATACATTATATTGTCTTTGTTTGGCATTGTCATAGTGATTGGATAACTGATAATAACTTGGCAAATTGGGAATACCAGCCAGAATTGTTGCTTGTTCTATACTCATTTGGGATACATCAATCCCAAAATAATTTTGACACGCTTCCTGAATTCCTTCATTATTATCTCCATAATTAATAATATTAACATAAACCGCAAATATTTGTTCCTTACTAAAATTTTGTTCCAATTCCCATGCCATCCACATTTGACTTCCCTTTATCCAAATATTCGATTCATAGATTCCATATAAGTTTTTAGCGGTTTGCTGCGTTATTGTGGAACCTCCACTTTTAATATAGTCTTCATCAAATTGTGATACAAAAGCACGAGCAACACCAATCAAATCCACGCCGCCATGTAAATAAAAGCGACGATCTTCAATCGATATTGTAGCTTGTACAAAATATTCCGGGAATTGATCAAAAGAAATAAAGTCTTTTTGATTCATAACTTCCTGCATGAGTGTACTCACTTCTTTGTTTTGTTTATATTGTTCATATAAGCGATGACATATAAACAAATAGCTGCTTATACCAATGCTTAAAATTAAAATCAATGTGATGCAAATTTTTTTAATGGTTTTCATAAATTCAGTATACACAAAATCAAAAAAGAGTTCCACTGAACTCTTTTAGCACATTATTTGTTTTGATTGACACTCTTCATGATTTGGCGAATTTGCGCTTCACTTGGTTTACGTCCCATTTGTAAAAACATCGCACGAATCATTTTTTCGTTAATAGGTGGGTTTTCTTTAATTTGTTTTTCAAATTTTTTCTTTGTGAAATAAAACCCTAAAATGCCTCCAATAATTGCACCCACTAATGTGTACATTATTGATGATATTAATTCCATATAATCAACCTCACTATCTAATAGCTATTCTACTATTTTTTATTTCAATTTACAACTAGAAACTATGATTAGAAACTATGATTCCATGTCAAATAATGACAATTGTACTTCTTCTGTATCCATTTCTTTCCATTGTCCTTTTTCAATTGTTTTTAATGGCTGAATCCATTCAAATTGGTCAATTTTTCCAAATGGATTGGAAAAAGTAGCTTGTTCATTCATTAAAGGAATGTCTTTTGCCATAAAGATATGATTTTCTTCTTCCACTAAAACCAGTTCATCTTTTAAGTCAACACTAAAGAAGGATCGCAATAGACTCGGATTGGATTTCACGGCTTTACAGATTCGATTTCCTTTTGCAGGTCGTTTTAAAGTCGCAATGTCTTTTGATTTCATTCGTTTCATTTGACATTGACTCGTTACAAATAAAAAATGCGATTGATTAAAATTTCCAACTTGACAATCCACAACACAATCATCTTGTTGCAGATTCATAGCTTTTACGCCTTTGGATTTTGTCATTTGAAGAGGAATTTGATTGACTTCATACTGAAGTGCAAATCCATTTTGTGTTAATAAACAAACACTATCATTCAAATTTAATGAAATACGTGCCGCAATCATTTCATCCATAGACCCAACTTTCATTAATGAAATAGTTTTGTTGTGACGTGTTGATTCTAATTCTTTTAAAGACGTTCTTTTAATCATTCCATAGCGACTGATGCAAATCACTTGTGCCTGGCAATCAAATTCATGTAATAAATACGCTGCAATGACTTTTTCCTGGTTTTCCATTTTCACATACGATGATAAATGACTTCCCAAGTCTTTCCATTTGGCTTCTTCAATTTGATAAACAGGTAAATAGCCATAATTTCCTTTATTGGTAAAGAATAACAAAGTTTGAAGCGTACTAGCTGGTCCTGAAGCAATTAAATGATCCTGGTCTTTGTGATTACATAATAATTCGTTGCTGGATTTATACGAACGCATAGATACTTTTTTTACATATCCGTCATAAGTGATTGGCAACATGACTTGTTCATCGGCAATCATAGCTTTTTCATCGATTACAATTTCTTCAATGTCTTCCTGAATTTCACTCAAACGTGGTGTGACAAATTCAGTATTGACTTCCTGGAGTTCTTTAATAATCACAGAAGCTAGTTTTTCTTTTGAATTTAAAATTTGTTTGAGTGTTTTAATTTCTTTTTGTAGTTGTTTACTTTCTTTTTCGAGTAAAACAACATCGGTATTGGTTAAGCGATACAGGCGCATTGTGACAATGGCTTCGGCCTGGGCTTCACTGAATACAAAACGTGCTATTAAATTTTTCTTGGCATCGTTTTTATCTTTCGAAGAACGAATGATTTTAACGATTTCATCCATTACAGAAACGGCTTTAATCAGGCCTTCTAATATATGGTAGCGACTTAATTTGGCATCTAAATCGTGTTGCGAGCGTCTTAAAATAACGTCTTGTCGATGTTGAATAAAGGAGTCAATGGCTTGTTCTAAGCCCATTTGAACGGGTGCTTTATTGTCAATGGCGATCATATTGTAATTATAAGACACTTGTAAGTCGGTATTTTTATATAAGTAATTTAGTATTTGATCGTCTCTGGCTTCTTTTTTAATGTCAATGACAATGCGAAGTCCATTTCGATCGCTTTCATCGCGTACATCTAAAATTCCATCGATTTTTTTATTTAAACGAATGTCGTCTATTTTTTTCACAACATTGGTTTTAATAACTTCATAAGGAATTTCATAGACCACTATTTTTTTAATGGTCTTTGTTTCTTCCATCTTCACTTTACTTCGAATAATGACTTTTCCTCTACCTGTTTGTAAAGCCTGGATAATGCCTTGTTTTCCCATGACAATGCCACCCGTTGGAAAATCGGGTCCCTTGACAAAGTTCATCAATTCCTGAAGTGTACAATCTGGATTTTGAATGCGATAAATACAAGCTTGAATGACTTCGTTTAAGTTATGAGGTGGAATATTGGTTGCATATCCAGCGGCAATTCCTGTAATTCCATTAACCAATAAATTTGGAAAACGAGCGGGTAGAACTGTGGGTTCCATTTTTTCATCGGAAAAGTTGGGTGCCCATTCGACAGTATCTTTTTCAATGTCCATTAATAAATAATTCGCAATTTTTGATAAACGAGCTTCTGTATATCGCATAGCAGCCGCTGGATCATCATCAATGGATCCATTGTTTCCTTGCATATCCACTAAAGGATTAGCCATTTTCCAGTTTTGTGACATACGAACCATGGCATCATAAACAGATGTATCTCCATGCGGATGATAATTACCAATAACGTTTCCAACCGTTTTTGCGGATTTGTGATATGGTTTGTTGTATGTATTTCCGGCTTCATACATCGCATAGAGTATACGACGCTGAACGGGCTTTAATCCGTCTCTGGCATCGGGTAAAGCACGGTTTTGAATGATATATTTTGAATATCTGGAAAAGCGATCGGCTAGTATATCTTCTAAAGAGTTTTTTAGAATATGAGGTGTATTTTCTTCTTTTTTCTTTGCCACTAAGAACCAACCTCCTTATAACTATCTTCCAATGTAAAGACGACATTGTCTTCAATCCAGTTTCGTCTACACTCGGCTTTATCGCCCATTAATTCACTGACTCGTTTTTCAGCCATCATAGCATTTTCCAGTGTCACACATAATAACGTACGAGTTTCAGGATTCATTGTTGTTTCCCATAACTGCGATGCATTCATTTCACCGAGTCCTTTATAGCGTGTAATGGTATATCCATTTTTTAATTCTTGTTTCTTGTCTTCTAATTCTTCATCGGTATATAAATAATATTCTTCTTTGCCTTTTGCGATGCGATATAAAGGTGGCATCGCAATATAAAGCATTTCATGTTCAATTAAAGGACGCATATGACGATAAAAGAAAGTCAATAATAAGTTTTGAATATGAGCTCCATCGTCATCGGCATCGGTCATGATAATGACTTTATAATAATTGGAGTCTTCTGCTACAAAGTTTGAGCCCACTCCTGCAGACAGAGCATGAATAATGGTATTTAGTTCTTCATTTTTTTCAATGGATTCCATAGAAGCTTTTTCCGTATTCAATACTTTTCCACGTAAAGGTAAAATCGCCTGGTATTTGGAGTCTCGTCCTTGTTTGGCAGAGCCACCCGCTGAATCCCCTTCGACTAAAAACAATTCTTTTTTTCGAGAATCCTTACTTTGAGCACTGGCAAGTTTTCCAGACAATACACGTTCGGTTTTATTTTTTCCTTTTCCCTGACGAATTTGTTCTCTGGCTTTTCGAGCGGCACTTCTTGCATTTGCGGCTTTAATAATTTTTCGTACTAATACATTGGCAATTTCTTTGTTTTCTTCTAAGAAATAGCGTAAATATTCACTGACAACGTTATCAGTTGCGCTTTTGGCTTCTGGTGTTCCTAATTTTTCTTTGGTTTGGCCTTCAAATTGCAGTAATTCTTCTGGAATTGTTAAATTGATGACTAAACAAAGACCTTCACGAACATCATTTCCTTCAAATCCTTTTTCTTTTTCTTTTAATAAACCATATTTACGTGCGTATTCATTAAAAACTTTTGTAAAAGCTTGTTTAGCACCCACTTCGTGACTTCCTCCATCACGGGTACGTACCATGTTCGCAAAACTAAAAACGTTTTCCTGGTAATCATCAGTATACTGGAAACATCCTTTTACAATGATGTTGTTGTTTTGACTTGAAAAGCTAACAGGTTCATGCATAGGTGTATGTTCGTTATTGATTTCTTGTACAAAAGCTTTTAATCCGTCTTCGTATTGATAAATCACTTCTCGTTTTTCTTTTCGTAAATCGGTTACAATGATTTTCAATCCCTTTAACAGAAAAGCACTTTCCTGGGCTCTTTCACATATTTTTGTATAGGAAAATGTATTGTTTTTAAAGATTTTCACATCGGGTTTAAAAGAAACAATACTTCCTGTTCGTTTCGTACTTCCTTCATGGATTAATTTCCCAATGTTTTTCCCTCCATCTGAAAATTCCATAGACCACATGTCTTTTCCATCGTGGACAATGACTTTGCACCAAGAACAAAGGGCATTGACAACACTGGCTCCTACTCCATGTAAGCCTCCAGCACTTTGATACCCTCCCTGGCTGGAAAACTTTCCACCGGCGTGTAAAACGGTAAAAATTACTTGCAGAGCACTGACACCGGATTTGTGTTTTCCTACTGGCATTCCTCTTCCATGGTCTTCAATGGTTACGCTGTTGTCTTTATTGATTGTGATATGGATTTCGTTTCCGTATCCATTTAAGGCTTCATCAATCGCATTGTCTAATATTTCCCAGACTAGATGATGTAATCCTCTTGAATCCGTGGATCCAATATACATTCCGGGACGTTTTCGAACGGCATCGAGTCCTTCTAATATAACTATGCTGTCTTGGTTGTATTGATTGTTTGACATACTCTTTTCCTTTCGAATAAAAAAGGAATTTTTTCAAATTCCCTTTTAATAATAAATGATTTTTTCAAAATTTCAACGAAAAAACTTTTTCTATCTTCCGTATAATTGATTTGCCAATGCTAAAATGTTTTTACAATTAGCAGTTGCATAATCAAATGAATCAATGGCTGCTACAGGTTTTCCATATGAAGCTAATTCTTCTGTTCGATATGCCATTTGAGGTCCAACCAAAACGATGTCATAGTCATTAATAATTTTTTCTACAGAACTGACACCTGCAGCTGTAATTTTTAATTCATCGTTATTTTCCTGGCAATACGCTTCTAATTTTTTAATCAACATTCCTGTTGAAAAACCACCAGCACATACTAATAAAATTTTGTAATTCATGTTTTAAACCTCTTTCTATTATAGTTTAAAAATATTTTTTTTATTTCTACTATTAAGTTTAGCACATTTCAAGCGAACTTTTTATATAAATGTTTTTTTTTTCATTATAATTATAAAAATCGACTTTTTTTTAGCAATGTCATTAAGTTAAGAATAACAACATTTAGGGGGTAACAAAAAAATG
>NZ_JBJEEY010000024.1:0-17291 GCF_051873555.1 Floccifex sp.
CATAATTTCCTCCTATTTTTTAATTTTCTTAATCATGCTCGAATAAGCATCATCACTGGACCCGGCTTCTGGATTTCTTCTAGGCTGTTGATGTGTTTTAGAAACAAAACCAGATAAAAGTTTTGCATCATTTGTAATGGATTCAACATCTGTTCCACTTAATCTATTAGCCATTTCAAAAGGAATTCCATTTTCTAAAGCAATTTTCACTTTTAACGAGTCGGTCTCGAGTGCTTTATATTTTCCAGTTATTTCCTCATTCGATTTTGTTAGAGAAGCAATCTTAGTTTCATAAGATTCCTTTTCTTTTTGAAACCCATTTACCTTTTCTTTCAATGATTCATAGTCCTGATACTCTTTTCTGACAGATTCTCTAGCACGTTCCAATCTGTCTTTTACCATTGCATCGAATTGTTCCTGTGTTTCAATAATTTTAAAACTTTCTGACATTTGTCAAACCTCCCATTTAACCGCCTGGTTGCGTAATTTATAGCCACTATCTCTAGCAACTAACCCTTTGTTTAGAACGTGTTTTCTTGGATTTGGCACACGCCCAGTAAGCCAATACAATTGAATCAAGGATAGATATATCACACCCATCTTTGATACAGTTGTAACCAAATCCACCATTTGTTCCGATTGCTCTTTTTTCAATGTTTGTCACTACATTAAAAACAGATGGCTGATGGCCATGCCTTAATGTTTGACCCGCAATGCTTTTTTCAAATGTGGCATATGCTTCTATTACTTCCTCAACTTTAGGAAAAGAATAATTACGAATCCTTGCATCTAATAATTCATCTCTTATGATGACCTGACCATTTTTACCGTCTATAACCGTTTTTTGAATATCTGCTGATTTCAAAAAATTTATGATCCAATCATTTCCTTCTCTTATTTCCCGACAGTCAATGCATTCAACATATATGTTTCCGTCTTTTGTTTTCACAGCAATAGAAAGAGCAACGTTTCCGCTGCTCTTACCATATTTGATTCCAACAAACAGTTTTCCTTCAAACTTAGGTAGTTTATTTACTTTTAAACTATTCCATTCTTCTTCTGTTACTTCTGAATCCTGACTGAAAGTTGGCCACCATCCTAAACGTTGGATATTATAATCAATAATATCCTTTTTATTTTCGGATCGTATGTTTCTCTCTGATAGATGATATCCAAGCCCTGGATTTGTTTCATACCAAAGATCAATGTCATTCACATCTGATTGTTTCTGGACTGACCATTCAAACCATCCACAATCTTCAGTTTTACCTTTCAATACATCATTTCTATAGTCATTGAATACTGTACCCTTTGATATTGCTGTATTCGGAGTACCAAAATAAATAATCTGTGGATTCTTTGACTGTGAAACCGTATATTGAAGTGTTGATTCCTGTTCTGTGGTATATTCCTGGGCCTCGTCAATAATAAGTGTATCAAATCCTTCTCCAAGACCACCGGCTGAAGTACGTGTACGAAAAGAACATGAACCGCCATCTTCAACTCCCAGAATGGTGATTTTTTCTAATCCATACTGTTTGGAATAAGAAAACGCCTTTTCATACTTAATATCTTTTCTAACACGTATTATTTCTTCATAACCAGCTAGTTTAAGCAATCTTGCAAGTCTTTTTGAAGCTGCAGAAGAAGTTGAAGTTAAATGTGCTGTATGAAGTATCTGTTCATTTCGATTGATGATACCATCCAGTTCACGATCCGCAATAACTTCTCCTTTTCCATTTCGTCTTGGAATTGAACCACCTATTTTTGTATGAGTCCATAAACCATCTTCATTGGTCGCTTCGATATCATATATCAGAAGCTCCTGCCATTCCTGCATTTTCTGCCCGGTTGAATTATACAGATCAACTGCTTCTTTTCCTTTTGTATCGGTATAAGGAAGTATATAAGCTAGAGTGGGAGTTTGACGGCCTTTTCTTTTTTCCGCCATTGCCACCCTCCTATATAAACAAGTTAATACTTGTATATACTACATTGGGGTGCGTAATGGGATTCGAACCCATGATAACGGAGCCACAATCCGTTCCCTTGACCACTTGGGTATACACACCATACAAAAAAACCATTCTAAACGAATGGTGTTATATCTTTAATTTCTTTTAAAAAGCATTTTGCTTTTTCAAACAAGGAATTATTACATAAATAATCAATTCCTTTTGGTGTAATCTGACAGTTTTCTAAATCTGAAATAATAACTTCATTACCAAATGCTTTAGTAACTGTTACTCCTTCTATATATTCATCTTTCAACAGATGAACGATAACATAATTCCAGTATCTTTCATTTATTTTAAAGAGAAAACCATCATTTTTTATAAAATCAGGATTTATATTTTCTCCATTTTTTAATTGCATATAAAGATAAGCCAATATTTTATATACAATTACATAATAATCATCTTTTGCCATTATGTATTACTTATTATCTTTCTTTATCATTTCTAAATCAGATGACTTACAATCATACAAAGGATAAGGTAGAATTTCATTTTCATGATAATAACTACAGTCTTCAACTATCAAATTATCAGATTCTTCATCAACATCAACAACAGTGCCAATAACATTTAGATTTTTTATCAAAACTTTATCAAACAATTCAAACTTCATAATTTAATCACTCCTATCTATTTTTAATATAAGCCGTAATAAACATCAATATTCCATTTAAATCTTTTTTCCATACAGTGTAAAAATTCTCTTTTTTCGTAACTCCTAATTCCATAGGAATTATCAATTTATCTACTCCTGAATTATTAGATTTGTTTATGTCAAATCCCATGGCTATATCGTTAAACAAAGAAGAATAATCATTTGGTTTGTACCCTACTCTTACGAAATCACGAAAATGATCAGAACTAGGTTTCAATAAATAATTAACTATTTTATTTGGATTTATCACAAAATTACTATTTTCTTTAATAATTTTGATATCTCTATTTGGAAATAAATCAAAATTTTTATCAATCTTTTGAATTAATTTGTTTCTTTGATTTTTATTATTTAGATTATACTTTCCTTCAAAATAATTATCATTAATTCTTTTATAATAGGCTTTTTTGTCTATTCCTTCCGCCATCATAAAAGCTATTCTTTCTTTTTTCTTGTACTCATTCTCTTCTATGTAAACAGTATCACTTTCCCAAACATTTTGTCTACCTTTTTCACAAAAATATTCAACAGTACAATCACAGTTATCATGTCTCTGATATACTTCATGCGGTTCTTGGCCATAAATATATACACCAGCCAATGCTCTACACCATTCACATGTTTCTGAATGCATTTTTCTAACAATCTTGGCAGTAATTCCAACAGATGCTCTATTAGCTGCATTCTGTTTGATATATTCATCAAAAATACTTCTTGTTGAATTTTCTATGGAACGTTTCATTACTTCATCGACTTGATTCCAAAATTCATCCCTGTTCATTTTTTATAACCTCATCTTGAAGTGCCATTAATTTATTAATGATTGATTCAATTCTTTCCTGATTGAATTTTGTTCTTATGGGACTGATTCCAATATTTTGTTTATTATCATGAAGCAATTGAACAGTAATGGCCAAATCATTGATTATTTTATGTGCTTCCTTCATGATTGGAATGACTGTTCTTGATAAAACGTTCCAGTATAGTTTTCCATCTGGCATTGTTTCTTTATTGATATACTTTAAAAGGCATTTAGATGCATATCTTCCAATTCTTCCCGAAAGAAAAGAGACATCTTCAAATGATGCCTCTTTGTTTTTTCCTTTTAATATTTCCTGTATTTCAATATCTTTTTTAATACATGAGTCAAATTCACTTTTTATTTTCTTATATAATCCAGGAACAATATCTTCCATTATTGTTCACCACTTTCAATTGGATCTAATTGACTGGAAGGAAATCCTGTTAATTCTTCAAGATTGTCTTTGTTCATATATCCTGGTACCGCCTGATTCAATTTAATTGCACCGTCTCCAATACTTGAAAGCATTGATGCATCTGGTTCAAAGATTGGATACCATTCAGGTTCCGTCATATATAAAACATTTCTTTTATATTTATATTCATCCATTAAACATCTTGCGACAAATCCAGTATTTAAAAATCCTCTACCAAATGTTTTCTGTGCTTTTCTTGCGACCAGTTTTAATGATTCGTGACTTGCCTTAATGGCTTCGGCACTTGATGGATTATCAGAAACAAATCCCAAATCATCTGAAGTCAATCCGCTTTCTCCACAGAACTGTTTTACATAAAGTTGAAACTGATCTAAATGAGGAGCCATGCTTTGCTGTGAAAATTGTCCTAGAGTTGGCTTATCTCCGTCTTCATCTTTATTGATCTGGAGTAGTGATGACATTGTTGCTTTAAATTTATCAAATCCTTCCGCATCATTTGATAGTCCGACAATGAATTTTTGAGGGAATGAATAAAATTCAGAACTAATTTCAGCTCTACGAATCGTTTTGCATGCATTTTGGACAATATCCATACTGGATCGAGTGATTCGAGAATGTCCAAAAGGTCTTTTATCACTTGGTTTATATACAATTGGTACCAGTAAAGGATATCCAGACGGATTATCAATCGTATATGGTTCTTTTCCTTTTTCATAATATTCCGTATAGGTTGAAGTAAAATAGGCTTCAATTGTTGGTTTACCATTTTCGTCTGTATCAAGAATTGCATATCCTTCATTTAACATTCCTGTTTTAACGTCCATTACACCAGTCGCATTGGCTCCATCAATTACCTGTAGAAGTGGATATCCATCTTCATCTTTTGAAATATAAATAAAACAGCAGCTGCTAATCAATGCAGATAAAATCGCAGAATCAAACAAAGTATCTGGATTATTCATTTTAAAAATATCCATCAAATCAAAATTATCGTTCTTGAATCCTTTAAAGCTTAATCTATCCGCAATGGCATCTACTGATTTTGTACACCATCCAACAACTGGATCAATTCGAAATGCATTTGTCTGTGGTGTTGAAATACCATTGTCATCTGGCTTGTATTTCTGATCATAGAATTCATATCTTAAATTCACTCTTATTTTCTTTCTGGCCAGTTTATTCTTTAATTTTTCTATACCTAATAATTCCTGCATGCTAATCCTTTCTTTTTCTAAAACACGATATCTGCGAGATATTTGTACAGTGACAAGGGGAGGTCGCTTTGTGACATTGAAAGGGTCACATAGCCCCCAATTTTTTTTAAGTTGAAATCAAAAAAAAGATAAAAAATATTATTTTATATACCATTCAATTTTAAATTTGAATGATGCATCATCTATGACCTGTATGTCCTCCAGTCCATTGCTAAAGGAAGAACTCTGTTCCCTACCTCCAGGTCATCTTCAACTTTATAAATACCTGGAATCTTATCTGCCTTTTGTCTATTGCATTTGAAGTGAGCAAGCTGAAGATTATTAATGTCACTTGGGTGACCACCTCTATCTATCGGTATTATATGGTCAATCGTAGCAGACATGGGGTGGGGATATTTAATTGTCTTATCCACCGGCTTTCCACAGATTCCACATATACATTGTTCTTTTAGAATACGCTTCTTGGCTTTTTCAAAAGCCTGTCTATGTACTCCATATCGTTCCATTCCTCTATTGTTTGCCATAGTTCCTCCACAAAACAAAAGGATGCCATACTTATGACATCCACGTAGAAAGGAGATGATTCCAACCAACAACTATTTCTTTGATAATTATTGACGATATCATATTAGCACGAAAAAGTAGTTCACTAGGGAACTCTTTATATATTTTCAGATAATTTTTGATAATTCATCTCGTATATGTTTGTATAAACCACGTTTTGAATACCCATATTTTTCTGCAATTTCATACGGATCAAATCTAAATATATACAAATCAAATAAAATATTCTGGTCCTTCATATCCAATAGTTCAATTGGCTTGCATTCCATTATTCTTCTTTGATAATAATTTACTTCATCTTCTATCATTTCAATTTCGTATAGCATGGCCAATGGTGATGTGTAATATCTATTGTATGTCGGCATTGGAAGCATTGACTTTTCCTGATCAGAAGATAATTTATGACTTCCATGTGATATGCCTAGAATTTTATGATTCATTTCTTCAAGTCTTAGATTGAGTTCTATTATTCTCTTACAGCAATATTTACACGACTTAAAGTCGTTTATTAATTGTGTAACTCTATCTTTGTCTTTTGTCATGATAAATCATCTCCTAATCAAAATAATATCTTCCATTCTTAATAATATCTGGCTCATTAGTTTGTCTTGTGACTGGCATTGGCATAATCATACAAAATATAAGTACAAACAAAATCAATGTGATAAGCAAACTAAATAATAGATTCTTTGAGTTCATTAAATGCTTTTTCCAATCCTTCTTTGTCTTCATTTACCTGATCGAAGAAATCCAATGTTTCTTTCATGCTCAATGACTTCATAAATTCTTTATATCGTTGTAACCATGTCTGTTTTGTATCCATTTCATAATTCTCACTTTCTAATTGATTTTGCTGTTCTATAATTTCATCTTTTTTTTCTTTTTCATTTACTTCATTTGACCAATTTAGTCTTATTGATTTTGGCTCTTTAAATCTATATACTTCAATTTCATTTTCATCCAGTGATTCAATGAATTCTTTACCTTTTACAAGTTTTTCCCACATCGGCTTTGTGATGTTGTCCATGCTTACCATTTTCACATATGAACCAGAAGGAATCTTACAAATATCTACATAGAATTTCTTTTTTGAAATATTAAGTGATTTTCTGAATTCTTCCAATTCATCACCTCTATGGCCGCTATACTCAACTATTTTTGGCTTTCTTCCACGTGTTTCTTCATCCACTGGAATTAAATCTTTAATTGTTGTTGTGATTTGCTTTCCAAGTGATTTAATTGATACAGTTGCATAGTCACCCATGACTCCAACAACTTTTCCTTTTTCAATATGGTTTCCAATCTTTATTGAAACCATTTGCCCTTGTTTTAATTCATCCATTTTGTTTCCTTTCTAGAAATCTTCCATATTTCCTACAACTTCAATGTGATAATGTCCTTTATATGATTTAAGGTCCTTTTTCTTTGCACATCTTGTCACGAAGCAATAGAATGAACCTTTTGTCATGTCCAGGTATTTCATACATTCATCAGACCATCCAAGAAATGCCAATATTCCTTCATGGTCATATATCGCATACAGTTTCTTTTCATTTGCTGCCATTTTATTTCCTCTTAATAAGGCAAATCATCATCGCTTATTTCAATTTGACTATTTCCATTGTTTTTATTTTTACTTTCTAAAAACTGTATTTGATCCGTAACAACATAAGTTGAATATACTTTCTGTCCATTATTCGTATTATAAGTTCTTGTATTTATTCTTCCTTCAATTCCAATGAGAGAACCTTTATGAAGATACTGGACCATGTTTTCTGCCTGTCTATTCCATGTTTCACAACTTATAAAATCAGCATCAGGCTGTCCATCTACATTTCTATTACGATTTACCGCAATTGTATATGTACACACGCTAGCGCCGCTTGGTGTCTTTTTTAGTTCTGGATCTCTTGTTAATCTTCCTACAAGTACCACTCTATTAATCATTTTCTTTCACCTATAAAATTTTTATTCCTTCCAGCAACGATAGTATTTCATCGTTATTTAAATACCCTATTACATCACTCGTTATTCCTGTTTGATAACATAATTCCCATAAATCATCACTTGTAAAACGAATAACTGCCAATTCATACAAATCATATTCATTACCATAACTACATAAATTTTTTATTACACTGGCTCCATATCCGTTATCAAATTTAAATACATAATGCATTGAATTTTCTTTTTCATTACAACTAAATAGATAATTTTTGAATTTATCGTATTTTAATTTTGTATATTCCATGATTATCCTCTTTCATCTACATAATCACTTGCCAGCCAATCCAATATGCTTTCTGTACTTGGACATTTAGCATAGTCTGTACAGAAATCTTTGCCATTCATTATTCTGCAGCAACTGCAGTTAATACATATAAATCCAAATGAAATTACCCTTTTATAAGCTTCTAAATTTGTCATTTTTGACCTCTTTTTTTACTTAAAATAACCCTACATTATTTTTGATTTTTAAAACCTTTCAATATCTATCTAAAACACTGCATTTCATGCAATATTTATTGAGAAAAAACTTTTTATGATTTCTGACACCAATTTTTTCTATCTTCTATATTTTTTTATTTCATTTTTAATGATGCCTGTATTTGAATTCATTTCAGAAAGAAGTGCCTTCATTTCTTCCGCATATCTCTGCTCCTGCTTTTTTAGTGACTGGATCTCTTCAATAAGAATACGAATCACTTCATTCA
The DNA here is from genome assembly GCF_051873555.1 of Floccifex sp. GTDB lineage: Bacteria > Bacillota_I > Bacilli_A > Erysipelotrichales > Erysipelotrichaceae > Floccifex. Next base: position 8,404 of record NZ_JBJEEY010000024.1, read on the forward strand.
GATTATTAATACGTGTAATAGATGTATCCAGACGATTGCAAATCATCTGTGCTGATTTTTCAACGGTTCCAATCATTCTATCCATGTCACCAGTATCCTCATCATATTTTTTTCTTTCTTCAAGAGGTGCATTCAAATATAGGATCCTGTTTTCAATTGCTCTTTGTGAACGATTATTGAATCTGTTCCCGAATTTTTCGTAAATTTTTTTTGAAGTCAATCCATTTGACTGAAATAGAATCAATAACTCATCTTCATCTCTTGTCCATTTTTCTGCCATACAATTCTCCTAATACTTCATCTTTTCCAACTGGTTCTTTTTTGTCTTGTTTGTTGTTCTTGTATAAAGGCTTGTTGTCTGTATCGAATTATGTCCAAGTATATCCATCAGATCTGTTACCTGGCCGCCACTTTCAAGATAGTTAATCGCAAACAGATGACGGAATGAATGAGGATGGACCTTATCAAGTTTTATTCCCCTGCATTTGCCAGCAATCTTTTTCATTCGATAATAGATTGTGTAATATGAAAGATTGAATATCTTTCCTTCCTTTATTTTGTTACTCCTGCAATAAGACAAAATTTCTCTTTTAAGTTCACCAATCAAAATTATTTCTCTAATTTTTCCTTTGTTGTTTACTGTAATATAGTTTTTCTTTACATTTTCAACTGTAAAGAATTGAAGCTCCGATACACGTATTCCAGTATGTGCAAATATCTTCATGATCAGATACATGTCCATCATTCCAAGTTCCTTTGCCTTACGTATCATGCGTTTATAATCAGATGCTTCAATCACATTATCTAAAGATGCAACCTGCTGTATCTTTATGTTTTTAAGAGTCATCTTAGAATTGTGAGTTCGAATTTCATATGGATCATCTCCGTTCTCCATTATTTCCGCAAATTTGATGAATTTATTTACAATCGTTATGTGGTTTTTAACGGTTGATGGACTGTATTTTTTTTCGAGCATCTTTTTGAAGGAAATAATATCCATCTTTGTTATTTCATTTCCACTGAAATAATCAACAAACATTTTAACGACACGCCTGTAAAGAATTATCGTATTGTCTGCTTTTTCATTTTCTGTTTCGAATGCTATAAAATCATCAATTATGCTATTCAAAAACTCTTTTTCCATGTTTCTCCTAATATGTATTTTCCAGTTTGTTTTTAACTGCCCATTTGTTTATAAAATCAATTGCTTCTTTTTCTGGTTCTTTATTGTGGTCTGCTCTGAACTGGATGATTCGTTTCCCTTTCAGTTCAAGTGTATATAAAGGTTCTTCCGGTTCATTTTCTTTACGAACAAACATAATTTCTGTTTCACATGTAGCGACTCTATCTGTATATGTACGAACACAATGATGAAGTTTTTCGGATTCAACAACCAGTTCATCCGGATCATATACAGGACGTATCATAAATCCATCATCGTGATAAATAAGTTTTTGGTGTTCTTCATAGTTCAATTTGAAACCTATTTTTGTAACTTCATCCTTTATTATCTTGATCTGTTTTGCGGCTTCATCATGTGCACTGTGAAGCTCTTCTGGATAAAGTATTTTGTTGCTTTTCATGTTTGCCTTCAGCTTTTCACAGAATCCAAGATAATCATCATATAATCCATGTTCCAAGCGGTGATTTTCCATATAATCCATCATTTTTCTGTTTAGATATTTTTTTATGTTGTTCAGATGCAGATAGTAAATCATATCAATCTTTCTTAGTTCATCAAATGTTTCAACCCATGGATATTTTCTGCAGTGCATCAGATTCTGAAAGTTCATGTCCTTGAGCATTGGAACAAACTTTTTGTCAACTTTGAAGATATCCTCAAGATATTTTTGCGATGTATCAAGATAGTGAATATGACTTATAAAATGTGAAAGGTCCGCTTTAACAAGAAGTTCAATCTTCGGATATTTGCGATACAAACATATATATTCATAAAAGCTAAGACCTGATTCATTTTTTGGATTGAAATACTGACAGTATGGAATATCCAGAAATTTAATCCATTCTTTTTTATCGTAGAAATGAAACGGATAAAAGTGATATGTATCATCACATGGGTCAAAATGTGAATTCCCTTCGTGGTATTCTACTTCCTTTCCGCAATATGAAGCATATACATCACCAATCAAAGCTTTTTTCTCACCTTCGACTCTTCTGTATACTTCCTGGACATAAAAATCCATTTTATGAGGATTTGATTTATCGTTTATAAAATTGAATTTAAAAGCAAATATACGCTGTACAATGCGTCCTTCAACCATACAAAGAGTATCAACAAAATAGCTTCTTTTAATAGCATTTGTAAACATTCTTTCATCCATCTGCATAATGATGAACTTTTCTATTCCCACTGGATACGGAAGCTTTTTCCTTCTGAGTTTTTCTAGAACAGACTTATTTGTTCCCATGTTGAATCCACCTTTTGTTCTTCTTTTTTATCAGGTTTCTTTTTCTTTATTTCTTTTTTTGGAGGAACAATTGTTTCTTCAATCACTATGTCTTCATCGTAGTAATGAACCGCAAGACCATAGACTTCATCATCACTTAAAACAGCACATCCATTTACAGATCTTTCTTTTGCCTTTCCAACGATGTATTTCCACATCTCATCAATTGATTTTCCTTCTTTGTCCTTGTCTACGTCATCCCTTGAAGCCAGATAATCACAAACTTTTTTTATGTTTTCGTTTTTTACTTTTTCATAATCATCTTTAAACATTGCATTACCCCCAGACACGAATTGGAGTCAGTATACAGATTAATTTGGTATTTCCTTTTGAACGGATTACCATTGGATTCAGTCCTTCTTTTTTTTCAAGGATGAACTGCTCGCAATTCAATGCATTGACAGCGTCTTTCAAATGTTTTGCATTGATATTGATTGAAAAATAATTTTCCGAAATTTTTTCACTGTTCTTTAAAACCTCGTCTGTTGAAGCAACGCCAACCTGAACAGAACTGAACCTTACATCTTCACCAAAATCAATTTTAACAATCTGAATTTTGTCTTCATTGAGAATTGACCGGCTTCTTTCAACTGCTCCAATGACATCCGAAGAATTCATCATAGCAATATCGTTTGTATTTTTAGGTACCAGCTTTCCAACATTTGGATAGGATCCAGTGAGCAGTCCACTTGATAAATACAGATTTTCATTTACAAACTGAATCTTTTTGGAATTGAAATAAATTTTACCTTTCTGATCAAAGAGATTGATGACCTCATTGCATGTTCTTTTTGGAAGCGTAATATTCATGTTTTCCATTCCATTGGAATAGAATTCATACAAATGAACTCTTCTGGAATCTGAAGCACATACAGTTACTTTACCTGAATCCGATGAAATATTGATTCCTCCAAGAACTGGTCTTTGCTGATTTTCATAAGTACACATGATTGTTGACGATACCGAATCGCAAAATTCATCAAAATCAATTCCAAGCTCATTATCAGCAATTTCAAAATCAATGTTTGGATATTCTTCTTTTTGTGCACATGCCACATGGAATTTTCCATAGTCTGTTGAAATCACAAACTGAGAATCCGCATATTCACACATGATCCAGCCATCATTCATCTTTGAAACAAATCCACAAAGATGTTTTGATTCAACACATATACTTCCACTTGTGATGCATTTGAAATTTTCAATATCAACATTTGATCGAATCGTCATTACACCATTTGAACCTGTGAGTGTAAGCTTTGAATCATCAACTTCAACAAGTATCATCGAATACATTGGTAGGTTTGGTATTTTATCGATTGCTTTTGAACATTGTGTTGCAGCTTTGAGTAAATCCTTTTTCAAAACACTAAACTTCATTTTTATCTCCTTTCAATTTTTTCTGAAGGGCCAAAGCCTCATCAATTGTTTCCTGATCTGGCATTGTCGATTCAGTCTTTCCATACCATTCAGGATTGTTTTCTTGTTTGTTTTTTAACGGATAGAATGTCATCCAGCAGTGTTCCAACGAGTTTTTAACAATCTCAATCATTTCATCTTCACTGTTGCTAATCTTTTTAAGTTTATTCAAACTTATCTCAAAGGCATTCAAAGTAAACTTTGGAAGTCTGAAGTCTACAAATGATTCCAATAATTTTGCTAATTCATCATTTGAAGTGAAAGAAGAAATCTTTTCTTTATATATTTCTTTTATATTTCTTTCATTCTTATTATTCTTATCATTCTTAGTAGTTCCCCTTCGTTTCCCCTTCGTTTCCCCTTGGCTTCCCGTTTGTTTCCCGTTTGTTTCCCCTTCATTTGTTTTTTCTTCAGTTTCAAAGCCCTGAAAAATGTTATAGTTTGTAACAATTATCAGCGTATTTACTGAAGAAGAAATCTTTGAAATTTCACCAGTTTTACAAAGATTTTTAAGTGCTCTTTCAACCTGGTGTTTAGACAATCCGGTTTCAGAAGACAAAGAAGAATAAGAAGTAACAAATGTACCTCTATCAATTTCTTTTCCACACCACATTTTTTTAGTATGGTTTGCCTTGATAAGAATGTGAATAAATAAACGACACGTTGGAACATCCTGATACCATTGCCAGTCCGTTATCTGCCGATATAGCTTTATGTATCCTGTTTCCATATAATCATCTCCCAGGTGGATATCTACATCATGTATGCCACTTCGCCATTGGAGGATAGTTACAATGAATAGTAAAGTGATTAATTTAAACAAAAATAGTGACATACATGGCGTAAATATCCACCACTAAATCATTTATTTAGACATAATGTCTTTTATTTTTATTCCAGTGTATTTGCACAGGCGTTCAACAGATACACATTCAAACAAATTTTCGAAACCACTTGCCTTTACATCGTGTCTGATATCTTCATAAAGCTGTGTCGCTTTCTGGTAGCAACAAGGGACAAATTTACAAATATCTCCTTTTGTTGCCCATCCCTTTTGAGCTATCTCTTTTCGATATCTCATAGTATCTTCAATTTTCTGTTTCTTGGCCATGTGATCACCTCCTAATAAAATTCAATTCCAAATCGTTCATTTAAAAGCGTTGCAACGATAATAAATCCTATGAAAAACAGCAATAATACAATCACATAATCTTTCCCCCGATTTATCTCATCCTGTATCCTTTTCTGTTCAAATCGTTTCCCCTGATTTCGTTCAACCCATTCAAATGCGCTGCAATCAATAAAATCATCATTTTCTTCATCATTTTTACTGTCAATATAATCAATAATTGTCATGTTCTATCTCCTTTGTGTTGCATATTTGCAACTTATTTGCCAAAAAAAATTTGCCCTGCTTTTTCTGATGGTATGTCTAATGCATTTACTAAAGCCTGTGCTGTACTAATTGAACACTTTCTCTCTTCTGAAAGTAATCTCGAAATAGTAGATTTATCAACATTGCTAATTTTTGAAAGTTCACTAATCGATAATGATTTATTATTTATTTCTTCTTTAAGAAGTTTAATATTCACTTTCATTCGACCTCCTTATGTTGCATTATTGCAACTTCAATTTAATTATATATTATTGTTGCATAATGTCAACGATAATCGTTGCTTTTTTGCAATTTTGTTTTTATACTTTATTTAGGTGGTGATAAATATGGATATTCAAGACAAAATAAAAAAAAGAAGATTAGAACTCAATTTAACATTGGATGATGTAGCAAAAGAATTAGGTGTTAACAAATCAACCGTCTTAAGATATGAATCAAAATCTATTAATAAAATGCCAATAGATGTTATTCCTCCATTGGCTAAAATTCTACAATGTTCACCTGAATATTTAATGGGATGGGATGATGAATATAATGATTACAATAATATATTTAAAATTTCAAAGCAAAAATTACCATTATTAGGATCTATTTCATGTGGAGTTCCAATATATGCAAATGAAGAAAGAGAATCATATATCCTTTGTGGAACAGAAATCAAAGCTGATTTTTGTTTAAAATGTCATGGTGACTCTATGATAAATGCTAGGATAAATGATGGAGATATCGTTTTTATACGTAAACAAGATGTAGTTAATAACGGAGAAATTGCAGCTGTAATAATTGAAGATGAAGCAACTTTAAAAAGATTTTTTTATTATAAAGAACAAGGTATGGTAATTTTAAGAGCCGAGAATCCAAAATATAAAGATATTGTTCTAACTGGTGATAAATTAAATACAATTACAATAATTGGTAAGGCAGTAGCTTTTCAAAGTGATGTTGAATAAATATTTTCGAAGGAGAATTTTATGGCAATAAAGAAAGTAGGTAGAAGTAATTATGCTTATTATGGGAGATATAAGAAGTTTGATGGTTCTTATAAGAACTACTATAAGAGTGGTTTTTCAACTGTAAAGGCTGCAAAAAATGCTGAAGAGGCATTTAGGCTTGGTATATCCAACAATGATCAAGACATCACTTTTGATGAAATTGTTAAATTATTTAGTGCTAGAAGTTCATCTATGAATATTAAAGAAGCTACAGTTATTGGTCATGAAAGTTATTATAATAATCATCTGAAAGATTTCTTTGCGAATAAAAAGCTTTCTTCAATAACTCCAGGAATGATTGAAATATGGAAAATGGAAATGATCAAAAAGAAAACAGTTGATGGAAAACCTTATTCTTCAAGAACCATTAATCATGCCAAGAGTACACTTTCTCGTTATTTAAGTTATGCAGAACAGTTAAATATTATTCCTTATAATCCTTGTAGAAAAGTATCTGATTATGTTAACCAGTCTGAATTAGTTAAAAGAAATGAGGAAGAAAAGAATTTTTGGGAACATGATGAATTTAAGAAGTTTATTTCTTTTGTTGATAATGAATACTGGAATCTTGTTTTTACTTTTCTTTTTGAGACTGGATTACGTGAAGGAGAATTGTTTGCTTTGACTTGGAATGACATTGATTTTAAGAATGGCATTGTAACAATAAATAAATCAATTACTTCAAAGACAAAACAAAAAGGATATGCAATTACTACTCCAAAGAATATCAATAGTATAAGAAAAATTGATTTGTCGGATACGTTATTAGAACGCATTTTAAATCGATTTGAGAAGGAAAAGAAAAAAGATGGATTCACACTCAAGTATTTTGTTTTCGGTGATATTAGACCATTATCACGTACTCAGTTAGCAAGATTTCTTGATAAGTACATAATAGAAAGTGGTGTAAAAAGAATTACTCCACATGGTTTCAGACATAGCCATGCTACGTTTCTTATCCAGAATAGAATTGAAGATACATTAATTGCAGAAAGACTTGGCCATACTGTAAATGAACTAAGAAAGACTTATTCTCATGTTTACAGGTCAATGAGAAATGATATGAAGAACAAACTTAATGAGTTATATTCATAAAAAAATACATATTTATATAAATATATGTTTCATATTTATGTAAATATGTTATAATATATATGTAAGGAGGTTAGAGATGGAAAAACAAATAAAAAAAGCAGTCCGTATCATAAAACAACTCGAACTGCTGGCACTTGAATTAGGAACGCTAATTACTCTAATTCGATTAGTGCTAAAGAGCTTGATTGGATAATCCAATCAGTAGGAGAGGACACCACTCCTCTTCTATTTATAGTATAATATATTTCCATCGAATTTAAAATGAAAAAAAGTATTTTAGAACTTATTGTTCATGTTCTGATTCTTATTGGTCTTATCTATGGACTTTATCTTTTAATTATTATGCCATTATAGGAGGCGCAAAATGTCAGAAAAATTCAACCAGACAAAATATATCAACGAATGGGCAAAACAGAATATGGCAACTGTTATTGGAAAATACAAAAAGGAATTTGTTGCTGAATTCAAAGAAGCGTGTAAAATATTAGGCATCAAACAGTCAGAAGTTATACGAAATGCAATGATTGAAACAATTAATAAAGCAAAAGAAAAGGGTGAAATTTAATCATCCTTTTTTTCATCTTTATTATGTTCTTGATTATTTTTGCCATAGACAAATGCAAGACAAAATGTTGAGACTGCTGTTATAAATGCAGTTATCCATAAAGAATCTTTATCTAACAAAACACCAATAAACCCAAATATCAAAGATATAATTATTATTGCTGCACATATCAATTGTCCTCTTTTAGATTCTTCATGACTTCTTATCATATCTTCTTTAACTATTTCAAGTTCTGCCTCGTGGCATTTTGCGTTACTAGTCGTAACAGTTTCTGCCATTTTTAATATTCTATCAAAAGATCCAGGGAGAATTTCTTCATATCCTCTAGCTTCTTCGATAGGAGGCAACGGTCCACTAAACTGCTTTTGAATAATTGCTTTCCTCAAAACAGTTTTCTGTTCTTCAGGTACATGCAATTCATCTAATATTTCAAAAGCTTCAACTTCTTCATTTTCTTGTTTACTGATTTCGTTATTTTCTTCTTTTTTTGATTTTTTTTGTTCCTGTGATTTCTTTTTTGTACTCATCCATAGCCTCTCTTAATACATTTCCAACTGTAAACCAATTTTCCGATAATTCTTCATAAGCATAATTACTACTATATTTTATTCTGATTTTTCTAATTTCATTATCATAGTTATTTTTGTTTGAAACACCAAACAAATTAACAACACTAGAAATTCCTTTACAGAAATCAGAACTGAACACACCTCTTGGTTCCTTGATTTCTAACATAATATCCACCTTTTAATTTTTCCTTTTTACAAGTATAATATCTCAAATTATTTTTTTATTTGCAAATAAATTGAATCATTATTTTATGTAAATTTTATGAATTTTTTATGAATTTAATTTTTTTACATTAAAAAAAGCCTTAATATTAAGGCTTTCTAGTCTTTTGGTGGAGGTGAGGAGAATCGAACTCCTGTCTAAACAAAGTCCCACGAAACAAC
>NZ_JBJEEY010000025.1:0-3307 GCF_051873555.1 Floccifex sp.
ACAATAAAAAAGAGGTGAAGCTATGACAACAACACAAAAAATGAAAGAAGTGTTTCAACAACTACAAGGTGGACTATCCAGTGATGTCAAAAAAGCCGATGTGGGTGAAGGAACTGGTAATTTTATAAAAAATGGAGGCGATAATATGGCCTGGGCCGATATGTTTGCCCCAGATCCATCGATTCCCAAATCCGTACAAGAAGCCAGTATCAAAGCCATTCAAGATGGTTCAAGTGCTCATTATACAATGCCCATTGGATTACTGGAATTACGAGAAGAAATTGCCAAACATGTTCAAAAAAGAACAGGATTACCGATTCATCCCAGTCGAAATGTCATTATTACACCGGGATCCGATGCTGGTTTTATTTTTTCTTTATTTCCTTTTTTAGAAAAAGACGATGAAGTATTGATTCCTGATCCTTGTTATCCAAGTAACTATTTGAATTGTAAATTATTTGGAGCTAAACCCATTTCGGTTCCAACATATCCAGAAGATAATTATCAAATTCGTATAGAAGAAATGGAAAAGAGAGTTTCATCTAAAACAAAGGCTGTAATTTTAACACATCCCAATAATCCAACGACAACTGTATATCGAAAAGAAAACTTACTAGAGTTATCCCAATTTATTATCAAACATGATTTAATTTTAATCTGTGACCAGGCATTTGAAGACCATATCTTTGATGACATTGAATTTATATCGCCATGTACTTTACCAGGAATGTGGGAAAGAACCGTTACTATTTGTTCACTATCCAAGGGATACGGATTAAGTGGCTTTCGTATAGCTTATCTCTATACAAATGAAGACATCATGGACAAATACTATGGAGCCTGTGTCAATGTAGTCGGTGCTCCTTGTACCATTTCTACTATGGGCGCTATTGCTGCTTTACAAGATGAAACCATTTTACCTGAATACTATGAAAGACTAGAAAGAAGAAGAAATATTGCCTATGATATTTTATCGTCTATACCAGGAATCAAAATGAATAAATCAGAAAGTGGTATTTTATCGTGGTTAGATGTATCTTCACTTGGAACTGGACAAGAAGTAGCCGATTATATTAAGGAACATGCCAATGTATTAGTGAATGATGGAGCGGCTTATGGGCAAATGGGTCAAGGTCATATCCGAATTGTCACAGCTTGTTTTGCCAAAGATGAAGACTGTATTATTCGTTTAGAACGTATTAAAAAAGCTTTAACACAACTTGCCAAAGAAAAAGGAATTGTATAACATAAAGAAGAAAGAAGGTAATAAAATATGAAAGTAGTCACAACAAACAATGCCCCTGCTGCCATTGGTCCTTATTCACAAGCCATTGTGACAGGAAATTTAGTATATGGATCTGGTCAAATTCCAGTGAATCCACAAACAGGAAACATTCCAGAAGGTATTACAGAACAGGCTCATCAATCTTGTAAAAACGTAAAAGCATTGATGGAAGCAGCTGGAACAAGTATGGAAAAAGTGGTAAAAACAACTTGTTTTCTAGCTGATATCAAAGACTTTGCAGCATTCAATGAAGTCTATGCTCAATACTTTGTATCGAATCCAGCAAGAAGCTGCTGTGCTGTAAAGGATTTACCAAAAGGTGTGCTTTGTGAAATTGAAGCCATTGCTGAGATTTAAGAGATTGTAGAGATACAATCTTTTTTTAAACCAAAACAAGCTAATATTTTTCATAATGAATTTTCAATTCATCAAATTTATTTTTTATAACAAGATTCTGATCTGGATACCCAAACGCAATCATCCATAAAGGAACAATACCTTTTGGTAAATGAAAATACGAATTGATTTTTAGATATCGATCTTCTCTAGGATAAACACCTAGCCAGCAAGATCCAATACCCAATTCTTTTGCTTCCATCTCAATCCAATCTATAATTTGATATCACGTATTTTATATATAATATGTATATTTATTTCTAGTTGATACAATATCTCAAGTATTGAAAAATAAGATAAAAAAGCGTAATATTATTTTAGTGATATCATATATAATATTAATAACGAAAGGTGCGAGATGTCAAAAATTGAAAAACTCATAAAGAAAATAGAAAATTATAGATCTGGTGATCAAATTGAATTTATAGAAATTGAAAAATATTTAAAATATCATAAATTCAATGAAAAAAATCAAAACGGAACCAGTCATGTAATATTTACTCATGAATGTCTTAACAGACCATTTCCTATACCAAAACACGGAAACAAAGTTAAAGCAGCTTATGTTAAACAAGCCGTAGAGCTTGTGGAATTGGTTAAAGAAAAAGGAGGAGAAAAATAATATGGAATACTCAATGAAAATTTACACTATTGATTTTGAAAATGGAAGAACTGAATGGTGCGTTGAATATCCAGATTTGCAAGGATGCGTTGGTGGAGGAGATACATTACAGGAAGCAATCGAAGACGCTGAATTATCTAAACGGATTTATCTTGACTATTTAAAAGAAAACGGTATTAATGTACCTAAGCCCACAGAAGAAAAAGATCTTCCTAGTGGAAAAATCGCATTAAGAGTTGCAAAAACAACACATAAAACACTTATTGAAAATGCAAAAAAAGAAGGTATTAGTTTAAATTCTTATATTCAAACAGCCATAAATGAAAAAATAGGAAGAGACCAGGAATTCGATAGAGTATTAAATGCGATAAACGATTTAAAAGAAAGTGTTAAATTAATAAATGAAAATAATGTAATGTTTGTAAAAACTCCATTGTGGAGTAGCAAAAAAACACGTAAATTAAATTTTAAAAATATAGCTAATTTTATTGCATAACAGGAGATTTATTATGAATCAAAATAAATTACAAATTATTGGTGTTAATACACATCTAGATCAAATCATTTATAATTGTAACAATATTCCTGAAAAAGAAGGACAGATAAGTATTCAACAAACTTTAAGTGTATTAACTTGTGATTCAGAAAAAATCAGCATAAAAATGGAGAGAAAATTATTGATAGATGGATCCGACAATCCATTTTTAGTCGTTTCCGCGATTGGGGATTTCTTTTTGGATCAAAAAACAAAAGATAATTTTAAAAGTCACGATGAAATGCTTGAATATGCTAATAAAAGAGCAGGTTTTTTAGTTGACAAAATTCAAATGGGATCTTTCTTATCTCAATTAATAGCTAATATAACAGGAACATTCGCTAATGCACCTATAGTCCTTCCACCTATTATAAATGAAAATGAACAAAATATTTAAAAAGGAGCACAACAAAGCTGTTATGAAGTGACCTTTGTCAAGACGCAAATACACTCATTTTTATATTCAATT
>NZ_JBJEEY010000026.1:0-3232 GCF_051873555.1 Floccifex sp.
TCATGATAAAATAGAATTGATCAAACAAAGAGAAAAGGGGATATTCTATATGATGGAATGTGCAAATACGATCAGTCAAAATGAAAAGGAATGGCTGAAGAAATTAGAAGAAGAAAGATATGAAATGGATCGTGCCCAGAAAGTCGAAAATGCCAGATTAGAAGGTATAGAAATTGGTCTTGAAAAGGGAGAAAAAATTGGTTCTTTGAATACAATGAAAGAAAATATTAAAACAATGTATAAAAATAATTGTGATATACAATTTATCGCAAAAGTACTGGAACAAAGTGTTGAATATGTTCAAAATGTTTTAAATGAAAAATAGCTGCCGGAAATAATTCCGGCAATTTTTTTGTGTTTATTCCTTTTCATTTTTTATAAAATGCGATAAAAAATATATATGAAAACAAACATTGAAACAGGTTTATCTTCTCAAGAAATATCAAATCATAAATCCAATCAAATACAATATCAAGTATCGAAAACTTATAAAGAAATTTTATTTCAACATTTATTGACTCTATTCAATGGAATTAATTTATTCTTAGCTATTCTTGTATTTCTTACACATTCTTATCAAAATATGTTGTTTATGGTGACAGTCACTATAAATGCGATAATTGGCTTATTTCAGGAAATCAAATCAAAGCATTTATTGGATCAATTGGCTTTATTGCATCAAAATAAAGTAAATGTATTAAGGGATTCTAAAATACATTCAATACAGGCACAAGAAATAGTTGAAGGAGATATTGTATTTTTAAATACTGGTGATCAGATTCTTTGTGATGGAAGTATTGTACAAGGTAATATTGAATGTGATGAATCTATGTTGACAGGCGAAAGTGAATCCATTTTAAAAGGAAAAGAAGATAAAGTATATGCAGGAACCTTTGTAGTAGCTGGACAAGCTAAAATGATTGTGGAACAAGTTGCGCAAGATACGTTTTCCTATTCTATTTTAAAAGATGTTAAAAGATATAAACGTTATCCATCCATGCTAAGAGATTCTATAAATACCATTATCAAATGGTGTACCTTTTTAATCTTTCCTCTAGGATTCATTTTATTTGTTGTGCAATACGATTTATATGGCTATAAAGAATCTATTTTATCCACTGTAGCCGCAGTAGTGGGTATGATACCCGAAGGTCTTGTAATTCTAACCAGTATAGCTTTGGCTCTAAGTGCTTATCGCTTAGCTAAACAAAATGTTTTAGTACAGGAATTATATTGTATTGAAACTTTATCTCGAGTAGATACATTGTGTTTTGATAAAACAGGTACACTTACAACTGGTAAATTAAAAGTATGTTGTATTGATTCAAAAGTAGATGTAACAGAAATATTAGCCAATATGATGAATGTACTAAATGATTCTTCTTTTACGATTCAAGCTATTAAAGAAGTTACAGGAAAGAAATCAAATTATAAAGTACTAAATTTTATTCCTTTTTCGAGTTCTCGAAAATATTCATGTGTTCAATTTGAACAAGGTGAATATAAATTAGGGGCTTATGAATTCATTGAATCCGATTTAGATCCAATTGTTTTAAAAAAAATTGAATTTTATACAAAACAAGCTATGCGTGTATTGGTTTTGTATTCTACCGAAGTACTGGCTTATATTTGTTTAGAAGATGAATTAAGAAACGATGTGAAAGAAACTATAGAATATTTTAAAAACCAGGATGTTTCTTTAAAAGTTATTTCTGGAGACAATCCTTTAACTGTATATGCCTTAGCAAAAAAAGCCGGAATACAAGGGAAATATATTGATATGAAAAATATAGAAGATGTGTCTTCTGTTATAGATGAATATACAATTTTTGGACGTGTATCACCGAATCAGAAAAAAGAAATGATTTGTGCTTTAAAAGAAAAAGGACATATTGTAGCTATGACAGGGGATGGTGTTAATGATGTCATGGCTTTAAAAGAAGCGGATTGTTCCATTGCGATGGGAAATGGAAGTCAGGCAAGTAAAAGTGTAGCTTCTTTGGTTTTATTAGACAATCAATTTGAGGCTTTACCGGAAATTTTAAGACAAGGAAGAATGGTAATTCATAATATTCAAAGAAGTGCTTCTTTATTTTTAGTAAAAACATTCTATTCCATTGGATTGGCTATATTAACATTATTTTTATTTAAACAATATCCATTTTATCCGATTCAATTAACATTGGTATCGGCTTTAGCGACAGGAATTCCCAGTTTTATATTGACATTAGAGCCCAATGAAACAAGAATAAAAGGAAGCTTTTTAAAAAATGTGATTTCTAAAGCCATACCCGGATCTTTGTGTTTGATTATCAGCATAATTTGTTGTTTTATATTTCGTCAATTTTTTTCAATGAGTGATGATCAGTTTTCTACAATTTGTACAATCTTAGCAGGAAGCAATGCGCTATTTGTTTTAATTCGAGTTTGTAAACCAATGACAAATATTCGAAAACTATTGGTCATTTCTATGATCACTTGTTTTATCTTAGCTATTTTATTTTTACCAAATTTATTTTATATTGTGAAAATTGGTTACATACATAGATTCTATGTTATTATCAACATAGTCAGTATGCCATTTTTATTACAGGCATTTCATAAAATAGGAGAAAAATATGGATCGAAAAGAGGTTTTGTTTGAGTTTGATGATTTCACATTGGTCAAAGATGGAAACAAGGAAAAGGGTTGTGTTGAATATAGTCAATGTGAGTTACCAGTGGCAAAGACACATAATCCAGAAAAAATGATTTCATTGGATGAATGTTGGAAAGTGATTCGAGAATTGGATTATGGAACGCTTTGCATGAATACTGATGGTTTTCCACATGTTATCGGAATTAACCATGTTTTATATCAGAATCGTATTTTTTTCATTGTGGATGCAAAGGCTATAAATTAAATTTTATTAATGAAAAAGTTACTTTAAATTTTATACAGAATTTAGGCATCAATACAGATATTGGAACACATAATCATAGAAGTGTTTCAGTTTTTGGGATTCTGAGAAAAATTGAAGATAGAGAATTGAAAAAAGAAGTATTGTTGACTTTGATTCAAGGAACCAACCATCCTTATCATGATCGCATGTTGAATACAACCAATGTATTGGAATTAGAAATAAAATATATTTTTGGAAAAGCACATATTTATTAGTTTTTTGAGGTTCAAAAGAGTAAAATAACCTGACTTTAGAGGTTGAAAATAAAAAATGGTGCAAACTCACTGAAA
>NZ_JBJEEY010000027.1:0-3232 GCF_051873555.1 Floccifex sp.
AAAATTGGTTAATTCTGCCTGACTCTAAATGGCGATTTCCTCCCGACTCTAACAGCGATTTCATTTTTAACTAAAATTAATTGTGTATTCTTTTTCCATTGATATCTATGTAATATTCCTCTGTGCCACTTTTTACTTTTGCTTTATTATCAATAAAATCATGAGCCTCATCAAAATTTATAGGGGATATAAAGTTTCCACTCGTATCTATATAATTAGATTTCCAAGTTGTTCCTTCTCGAACTTGAACATTTGTAACCCCACAAGAAAAATATCTTGGATAGGATATATTATTAAATTCTTTTAATTTGTTTCCTTTATCGTCAATTAAATACCAGACCTCGCCTTTACCTTTAGATTCTTTGACAAATGCTTTTCCATTTGAAAAATTAGTTGCAGCAAGAGCTCCGCATTCATCAAATTCTACTTTAATCTTAAAAAGTAAATTTCCTTTGGTATCTATAACTCCTGTCGTTCCGTCCAAAAACATTGCAAAATTTTTTCCTTCTGAAAACTTTTGTCCTAATTGTTCAAAGTGAATATTTGAAATATTTCCATTTTCATCAAGAATTGCACTATCAAAATTCATGAGCGTTACAGTAGCATATCCTTCGGTGAATCCATAGAATCTTTTCAATTTTTTTGAAAAGAGAACATTTTCATCTTCATCTAAAAATGTGTAAGTATTATTGTTTTTTATTACTTTAATTTTTGAACTGGTTGATAAATCATTTGCTATACATGGAAATTGAAGTAAACATATAAGAAAAAAAATAGAAAAAAAATAACGCAATCGATTATTTTTCATTTAGTAAATCTCCTGATTTGTTCAAGACTTCATATGGAATATAAAATTGGAAAGTATTGTTCCATAAAGTTGTTGTTGGTATTTTTTTTAATTCATCGTAATTTTTTGGTTGTAAATCTTTTTCTTTTCGATCTTCATAAGCTTTAAGTGTACATTCTGAAAGAAGTTGAGTAATAAAATCTTTTGATAAAGAAAGAACTTCATCCCTATCGCACATAACAAGAAGATTCTTTTCGTCTGTACGTAGAATATACATATGACCACAATTAAGCTGGAATCTTTTACCGCTTTCTCTGTTACTAATATTCCAGGCATCATTATTCAAAGAAGCTGCATAAGAAATTAAATCAGCGTAGTATGAAAGAACTTCATCAATTAAGTTCTCAGGAATATGCTTTGATAATTTTTGAACTATTTGCTCAGTTGTTAAATCTTCTGCCATTCAATCACTCCAATTTTCAAATTATTGCATTAATTTGATTCAGATTTTTTTTTCCTCGTTTTTTAATAGTTTTTCCATCCACGAATATTGAGCTTCCTCAATTTTCATTGGTAGTCCTTGTGGGTGTGTATAATCAATATAAAATGGAATATCCAATATCTTTAAAATAAGACGATTAATTAATGTATAATAACATTTGCTTAATAGAATCAATTCATTTAGTTTTTTTGAATCCAAACTACCATGTACAGAACTATTCCGAGCTTTTAATGCTTTTTCTTCAAGTTTACTTAGTTTTAAACCTAGCTCTTCAAAAATTATTTTATTTCTTTGATTTTGGCTTTGATTATTAATTTGTGATGTTTTTGATTTTAGAATATCTTTTTGTTCTTCTGGTACATCAAGTTCATCAATTTTCTTTTCAATATCTTTTTTTAGTTTATTAAAAATCGCTGTAGAAACTATTGTATTCTCTCTGTTAGTAAAATATTGTGCGCAAATATTATCAAAAGTTGCAGCTAACGGTTGAATTTTTACTTCAACAGGTTGTGTTCTTGCATAATTAATAAATGCAAAATTTTTAATAAGAGAATAAGTTGTATTTTCTGAAACTTTTAATAGAATTAAATTAATCAATTCAGTTGTATGTATTTTTAATCCATGAAAATCATTTAGGCGTAATGGAATAACGGGTAATTGGGCTTCATTGAGAACTTGTTCAATATCTTTTCTAAATGTAGAAATATAGCAATCAGAAACAGGTGTTGATTTGCAATTATATTTTGTATTGCCTATATAAATGAAAGTCAAACCAAAAATAAAATTCAAAATGTTTACTATTTCGTTTAAATCGTCATCTGTTGGAAATTGTTGTTTTTCAAAACGTAAACAAGTTGACTTAAATTTGGTAAATGTATCCAATTTTATCAGTAAAAAATCATAAGTTTTATATTTTAACTTAATTCCAGCCCAAGAGCCTGAATATTTTTCCGCTAATCCAATGTCTTCTACTGCAAAGTTACCCCATTGATAATGTTCATTCCCGGAAGACGTTTTTATTATATTCTGATCATAATTTGCTTGATTTGAAGAATTAAGTAACCAAATGTTTTCAAAATCAGGTTTTCCAGCAGAATCATTTGCATAGTGAGATTCAATATTTAATACAATCCCATTGATTGAAAATTCTCCTGATGTTGAATAATTAAAACTGTCACAAATAAAATCTTTTAATAAATATTCTTTTCCGAGAAATGGAGTTGAAAAAGCTGTTAGAGAATTAAGCTTTATAATAAGCCTCAGATTTAGACATGGAGGAGATAAAATAACGAATTTGTGCTAACCTCAAGGTAGGACAAATTCATGGGAAGAAAGAGAAAAGATTTTTCAGACAAGTTCAAAATCGAAGTTGCGAAGGAAGCCCTCAAAAAGAGAGCAAAAGAAGCTGAGGTTGCAGCAAAATATAACATAGCACCAAGCACACTTTCTGAATGGATGGAGCTGTTCCTGGAAGGAAAACTGGAAACAGATGAACAGAAAGCCCTTCGTGAAGAAAACGAAAAACTAAGGGCAAAGCAGGAGGAAATGCTTGCGTCCCTTGGTAAAAAGCAGCTTGAAGTTGATCTGTTAAAAAAAAAGCTACATCTGGATTAGCATCCTGGCAGCTAGTTCAAAAGGACATGCGTGACGAGAATGGCGTCAGGCTGACAATCCTTGAACAGTGTCGGATTCTGAAACTTTCCCGGGCTACTTACTATGAGTGCTGCAAGTTTGAAGCAGAACGTCAGAAAAAGAAGGCTGAGGAAAACAAAATAAGGCTCAAGCGGGCTAAGTCCATAATCAATGAGTGGTCAACACACAGTACATACGGTTACAAGAAGATGTCAAAGCATCTGAAGCGGCTTGGTTACGACTGGGCAGGAGAAAATAAAATGAGTGCGTAAAACGACACAGAAAAAGGAGCAGATTTAAGGTGTAAACAG
>NZ_JBJEEY010000028.1:0-16717 GCF_051873555.1 Floccifex sp.
GGCGTAACGCATTCTTTGTCTCATGCATCGGCAAGTGGTGTCTATGTGGCACGTCGTATAGTTAGTCAGGAGTAAATTATGTTACAAAAAGAAAGACATGATCATATTTTAGCAAAATTAAATTTAGAATCGTCAGTACGTGTTCGAGACATTGCCAGTGAATACAATGTGACAGAAGACTGTATTCGAAAAGATTTAGCTATTTTAGAAAAAGAAGGAAAACTCAAACGAATTCATGGAGGTGCTATCAGCATTCGAGAAAATCCTCATACTTTTAATGTCAGTGCTCGATTGGATAAATATGTTGAAGAAAAGAAAATTATTGCACAAAAAGCAATTTCTCTTATTAAACCTGGTGCCATGATTTTCTTAGGTATTTCAACTTCCAATATTGAATTAGCAAAACTCATTTATCAAAGAAACTTAAATATTACAGTAGTTACCAATAGTGTCGATATTTTATTGATTTTTTGTGGAGAATGCGATGTAAATTTAATTTTTATTGGCGGAGAATTAAACAAACCAAAAGATGGATTTTTAGGTTCTTTTACCAATGAAATCATTCAAAACTATCAATTTGATATGAGCTTTATTGGAGTCGTAGGTATCAATTTGAAACAAAACCAGCTCACTACTTATGACATCAACGATGGTATGACTAAAAAACAAGTATTAGCTTGTTCCAAAGTGAGTTATATTGTTGTGGAAAGCGCTAAATTTGAACAAGATGGGAATTTTGTGTTTGCGAAATTAGAAAGCTTTGATGGCATTATTACGGATAAAGTATTGAATGGTAAACAAAAAACTTATATTGAAAAAAAAGGCCTGCAAATCATTTGATTTTTCGCCTTTTTTATTGACAATTCTTGTTTTTATAGCTATATTTAGGATGTAAACAATAAAAAACAATAAAAAGGAGGAAAAACATGAACCAGAGAATCCAAGTATTAAAAGATAAAATGTTATCTTGTCCTCGCTATGTCAGTATTGAACAAGCTTTAATTATTACTCAAACATATAAAGACCACGAAAATGAATCTGTACAAATAAAACGTGCATATTCCTTATATAATGCTTTAAATCAAATTGAAATTGGAATTGAACCCGAAGAATTAATTGTCGGAAATCGTACCAAAGGTGTTCGCTATGGTGTTGTTTTTCCTGAAAGTGGAATTAGCTGGGTCGATAAAGAATTTGAAACCATTCCTACACGTCCACAAGACAAATTCAATGTACATCCAGAAGACATTCAAACATTCCGTGAAGTGATTCTTCCTTACTGGAAAGGGAAATCATTGGAAGATGATGTGAAAGCCGATGGAAAAATTGGTGCTATTTCTACAGTTGTAAAAATCAATCAGACCGATCATGCCCAAGGTCATATTTGTCCAAATGTAGTGGAATGGCTTGAAACAGGACCAGCCGGTTATATTTCAAAAATCAATCAAAAACTAGAAAACTGTAACGATTCTAAAAAAATTGAATTCTATCAATCGGCTATTTTAGTTATGAAAGGTGTTCAAAATTTCATGAATCGTTATGCGACTTTAGCTTCAGAAATGGGAAAAGAAGATGTTGCACAAATTTGTCATAATTTAAGTCAAAGACCAGCACAAACATTTCATGAAGCATTACAATCACTTTGGTTTTTGATGGTTGTATTACATATGGAAAGCAATGCCTCAAGTTTTTCACCAGGACGCTTAGATAAAGCTTTGTATCCTTATTATAAAAAAGACAAAGAAGAATTGTTGATCAATGATGAAGAAGCCTTAGAATTAATTGAATGTTTATGGTTGAAATTTAATCAAATCGTGTATTTAAGAAATGCACACAGTGCTAAATATTTTGCGGGTTTCCCAATTGGATTTAATATTGCGGTTGGTGGACAAGACGAAAATGGAAATGATTACAGCAATGAATTAAGTCATTTACTGATTCAGGCACAAGAAGAAGTTGGTTTACCACAACCAAACTTAAGCGTACGTCTTCATGAAAACACAAATGAAGCATTATTAGAACATGCGGTTCGCTGTGTATCTAAAGGAAGTGGAATGCCACAATTCTTCAATGACAAATGTCTAGTTCCTGCACTTGAAAAATTAGGTATTTCTAAAACAGATGCGATGGACTATGCAATTGTGGGTTGTGTAGAAATCACAACACAAGGAAACAATTTAGGATGGTCAGATTCAGCTATGTTTAATCTATGCAAAGTTTTGGAATTAACTTTAAATCATGGAAAATGCTTAATTACAGGAAAACAATTAGGACCGGACTATGGTTCTTTAAGTACTTATACAAGTTTTGAAGAATTAGAAGATGCTTTTGAAAAAACAATGGATTATTTCATTGATAAAATGATTGAATGCTGTGAAAAAGTGGAAAAAGGACATCAAGATCATTTGCCAACACCTTTCTTGTCTTGTGTTATCGATGATTGTATTGAAAAAGGAATGGACGTTGTCAATGGAGGGGCTCGCTACAATTTATCCGGTATTCAAATGATTCAGGTTGCGAATTTAGCTGATTCTATGGCTGCTATTAAAAAAATGGTATTTGATGAAAAACGAATTTCTGCACATGACTTGGAATATGCGCTTCAAACAAATTTTGAAGGACAGGAAATTTTACGCCAGACCTTATTAAATCGAGTAGAGAAATATGGAAATGATATTCAATGGGTGGATGAATTAGGATCCAAATGGGCAAGTGCTTTCCGTGAAAAATTAAAGAAATATACAAACTATCGAAATGGACCATATCATACAGGAATGTATACAGTGAGTGCCCATGTACCAATGGGACAAAACGTCGGAGCTAGTGCCGATGGTCGTTTAAGCCAGACACCATTAGCTGATGGA
This sequence comes from Floccifex sp., assembly GCF_051873555.1. Classification (GTDB taxonomy): domain Bacteria; phylum Bacillota_I; class Bacilli_A; order Erysipelotrichales; family Erysipelotrichaceae; genus Floccifex. Next base: position 2,865 of record NZ_JBJEEY010000028.1, read on the forward strand.
GGTTTATCGGCTGTCTATGGACGTGATTTAAATGGACCAACAGCTGTATTGAAATCAGTTTCTCGTTTGGAAAATCAATGCACAACCAATGGAGGATTGTTGAATATGAAATTCCTGCCTGAATTCTTTTCAACGCAATCTGGAATTGAAAAATTTGCGAATTTCTTACGCACTTTTGTAGATTTGGAAATTCCACATATTCAATTTAATGTTGTTTCCAAACAAGATTTATTAGCTGCCAAAGCCCATCCAGAACAATATAGTTCTTTAACTGTTCGTGTTGCAGGTTATACAGCTTATTTCACGGAATTGGCAGGAGACTTACAAGATGAAATCATCGCCAGAACAAGTTATGACAAAATCTAAAGGGATTGTATTTGATATCAAACGCTTTGCGACTCATGATGGAAATGGCATTCGAACAACAATGTTTTTAAAAGGATGTCCACTTCGATGTAGATGGTGCCACAATCCAGAAGGCTTAAAAGCCAGACCACAGTTATTGTATATGGAAAATCAATGTATTCACTGTCAAACTTGTGTACATACATCTAAAAATAAAGGAATTGAATGCATCAATGGAAAAATTGTGATTCATCGAGAAATAAAAGATAACTGGGATGACATTGTCTATATGTGTCCAACCATGGCTGTTTGTTTTGATTCAAAAGAATATACATATGAACAAGCTTGTGAAGAATTATTTAAGGATATAGCTTTCTTTACATATGGAGGTGGCGTAACCTTTTCTGGAGGAGAACCATTTGGACAAGTGGATTTTGTTTTGGAACTATTAAAAGAATGCAAAAAGCGAAATATACATACAGCCATTGAATCTTCGTTTTATACAGATTTAGAAAACGTTAAGAAAGTAGTGCCTTATTTAGATCAGATATATTGTGATTGTAAAGTATTTGATGAAGACAAGCATATAGAATATACAGGCGTTTCCAATAAAAAAATTAAACAAAACATTGAATATTTATTAACCAGTGAACACAAAGATAAAGTCATTATTCGAACACCTCTTATTCCAACTATGACAGCAACAAAAGATAATGTCGAAAAAATATCTAAATTTATTTCTGGTTTATATCCCAATGTTAAATATGAATTATTAAACTACAATCCATTAGCCAAATCAAAGTATTCGTATTTGGATATAGACTATTGTTTTGAAGACAATCCAGAATTGTATTCCAAAGAAGAAATGGATAACTTTTATTTAATTGCACAAAACAATGGCATTCAAAACTTAATCAAGCTATAACATCCCTGAGGGATGTTTTTAGTTTTTCAACACAAATTGGAATATGATATTCTTGTAAGCCCATATGATGTTCAATAAAAATAAGATGATCCAATAAAGAATTTGAATAATCATATAAATTATCATCTAAAATAATATAAGAAGACACTTCATGAGTTCTTAACCATTGTTGAATGCCCTTAGAACGTGATAAACCATCACTGATGGTTCGATCATAAATAGAAAGTTGCATATCATGAAAAGACTTTAGTAAATAAGAACCCATGAAGTTTTTACTCTTGCAATCCTTTGTTAAGTATTCTTTCCACGAAGAAATTAAAACAATTCTGGCATTGGTTTTATCTACAATTGTTTTTAGAATCAATAACTTATCTTTTTCAAGACCCATTCTTTGATTTAGTACACCATCTATATCCAAAAAAATGATTTTCATATCTACACTATAAAATAAAAAGCGAACCAAAACACTAATTACTTTCTGTTTTTGTTCGCAATAAATAAATTAACATTGTGATTCCTGTCATTGTAGATACAAAGCCTAGTGAAGAAATCAAAGCATCTGGAAAAAATGTCAAACAAGCACATAATGTGATGACATGATGTATTTTGATATATTCAGTTTGAATGGTTGCACAATAAAATAAATACATTAAAATATACAACATTGTGATTTGAATCATAATATCCTCCTTTCAACGATAAGGACGATATCATACAAAATAATTTTGTTTCTGTCAAATAAAAAGGTATAATTAAGCCTGTGAAAGAAGGAAAAAAATGATACGAGTTGTACAAAATAGTGATATTCCACAATTACTTCGTATTTATTCTTATTATGTATTACATACAGCCATTACATTTGAATATGAAGTACCCACTGAAAAAGAATTTGAAAAACGCATTCAAACGATACTTTCCCGTTATCCTTATCTTGTTTATGAAGAAAACAATCAAATTTTGGGCTATGCCTATGCATCGAGTTTTAAAGGACGAAAAGCTTATGATTGGTCAGTTGAAACAACGATTTATGTGGATGTGAATTGTAAACATAAAGGCATTGGGAAACAATTATATACGGCTTTAGAATTTTATTTAAAGAAACAGAATATACTCAATGTGAATGCTTGTATTAGTTATATTGAACAAGATGATGAATATCTGGATTTAAATAGTGTTCATTTTCATGAACATATGGGCTATTCCATGGTTGGACAATTCCATCAATGTGGATATAAATTCAATCGATGGTATAGCATGGTATGGATGGAAAAATTTTTAGGAGGTCATAAAGTTCCTGTGGAAGAAGTTATTCCTTTTTTAGAAGTATTCGAAAATTAATGGGATTTATGTTATAGTGATATGGTTACTAGAAAGGATCTATTATGGAAATTAAAATTGGTGATTATAAAGGAATTGAAGTAGAAATTAAACGTGTTGAATGTACAAATGACATGGTGGAACAACAAGTACAATATGTTCTAAGTCAAAATCCAATTAAAGAAACAAAAGAATGTATTGAAAACGGAGATAGTGCAATCTTTGATTTTCAGGGATTAAAAGATGGTGTTGCCTTTGATGGAGGGACTGCACAAAATTATGAAATGGTCATTGGCTCCGGACAATTTATTCCTGGTTTTGAAGATCAAATGATGGGAATGAAAAAAGGAGAGGAAAAAGATTTGCATGTTACTTTCCCTGAAAATTATCAGGAAAAAACTTTAGCAGGGCAACCAGTGATTTTTAAAGTAAAAGTGCATGATATTTTTTCAAAGAAACCAGCCCAATTAAATGATGAATTCGTAAAATCTTTAAATATTCCAGATGTACAAAATGTAGATGAATTCTATGCTTATATGAAAGCTGTTTTATCCAATGAAGCAGCAAAAAAAGATGATGAACACGTACAAGATGCGGTATTTGATATTTTAATGAATACAGTAGAAGGTGATTTACCACAGGATTTAGTGGAAATGGCTTTGAATCAGCAAATAGCTCGTGTTGAAACACAGTTGATGCAACAGGGAATGAATTTGGATTCGTATTTAGAAATGATTGGACAAACTCGAGATGATTTGCGTTCTCAATTCATGGATTTTGCGACAAAACAAGTTCGTTTAGAAGTGGCTTTATTAGAAGTGGCTCGTCTAGAAAATATTATAGATGTTGAAGAAGAAATTGAGGAACAAATGAAATTGATTGCTTCTTCTTATAATATTGACATTGAAATGGTGAAACAACAAATTCCACATGATGAATTAGAACGTGAAATGAAGTTGATGAAGGCCAGTCAAGTTGTTATGGACAATGCGATTGTAAATTTTAAATAAAACCGTAAATACGGTTTTTTTATTTGTACATTTACGCTAAGTGATGCTTTAGCAAGTTGAGCGCAGAAAGCGCGAAACAAAAAACCACCTGCTATGCGGGTGGAAGAAAAAAGTTATACAAAATAATCACCTGTCTTCCTTATAATGGAGGTGTTCAAGCTACCAAAAAAGAAAGACAGGTGATTATCAATGGCGAATAAAGCCTATTCTCTAGCACATACAAAATGGATGTGTAAATATCATATCATTTTTACACCAAAATACAGAAGGAAAATTATATATAATCAGTACAGAAAGGATTCAGGGAAAATATTAAGAGTACTCTGTAGACATAATAGAGGGACATCTGATGCCAAATCATGTTCATATGCTTGTAATGATATTTGAGAGACACGCAAATATAAAATAAAAATTTGGGAATCGAAGTTCTGGACAAGAGGATATTTTGCAGATACAGTTGATAAAAATGAAAAAGTAATAAGAGAATATATACAAAACCAACTTGCCGAAGACAAGTTGGCCGATGAACTCAATATGAAAAAGTATATTGACTCGTTTATAGGTGATACGGTAAAAGCAAGCGATTTACTACGCCTCTTTTAGGGGCAGCATGTGAAGGCGTTGCGACTGGCGAGGCTTCAGTGGTTGAAGGATCTATGCAACAACAGGCCCTTATAGGGCTTTCAATATTACTTTTTTTAGTGGTGGTTTTTATGTTTGAATAAATGACATCAATTTTTGAATATCTGTATTTAAAATTAAATCCTCATCAAAATGTACATCTTCTAATAATTGAATTGCTAAATCAAAAGAACCAACCCAGCTTGGATCATGGGCATCGGAACTTACTAGAATAGGAACTTGATACCTTTGACATAGATCTAACATGGTTTTATAGTTTTCGTAACAATTCAGTCGTTGTTCCTTTTTGACCAAAGAACTATTATTGACCTCTAAAGCTACATGATATTTTTTAGCCACCGAAACAAGAAGATCATAATCCAAAGGCGTATGATCATCATCCGGATGCGACACAAAATATACACTTTTATGTTTCATGCATTTTATTAAATTTTGAGTATTTTGTTTTTTTCCCTGATCTTGATAACACTGTCTGTGAATCCCTACAATGGCATAATTCAGAAAATCAATGGATTCCTGGTCTAAAGAAAGCTCTCCATTGTTTAATACATTGATTTCACATCCCATCAAAACATCTATTCCATCGATGGACTTTGGAATAACAGCCAGATTTCGATAATAAAATGGATCCACCGTTCCTGGAATACCAGGAGCATGTTCAGTAATTCCAATCATTTTCAGATGCTTTTGTTTAGCGGCCGCCACCATTTCACGAATCGTTCCATAGGCGTGTCCACTGGCAATTGTATGCATATGCATATCGGCTACAATTTGTTTCATGAAAATTCCCTCCTGAACATATTCTAAACAAAAAAAGGATTTTTACAATCCCTTTTTCATTCGTTCAATAGCTTCTAAAGTCGCTTCTCTTGAGCCAAAAGAAGTCAATCGGAAGTATCCTTCTCCTTGTGGACCAAAACCACATCCAGGGGTTCCAACAATTTGTAGTTCATTTAATAAATAATCAAAGAATTCCCATGAACTCATATTATTTGGACATTTTAACCAGATATATGGACTTGAAATTCCACCTGTATACCAGATTCCTTTTTCATCTAAAGCTTGCGCAATTAATTTCGCATTTTCCATATAATATGCGATATTTTCCTGACATTCTTTAAATCCTTGTTCACTTAAAGCAGCTTGACCACCTCTTTGAATGATATAAGCGGTTCCATTGAATTTAGTAGATTGACGACGGTTCCACATTGGATTTAAAGCTGTACCGGAACAAACTAGTTCTTCTGGAACAATGGTCCAACCCATACGCGTTCCTGTAAATCCAGCTGTTTTAGATAGGGAACAAATTTCAATGGCACATGTAGAAGATCCTTCAATTTCAAAAATAGAATGAGGATAATCTCCGTGAATAAAGGCTTCATAAGCAGAATCAAAAATAATAACGGATTGAGTTTCGTTGGCAAAGTCAACCCATTGTTTTAATTGATCTCGATTATATACAGCTCCTGTTGGATTGTTTGGCGAACAAATATAGATGATATAGCTTTTCTTTTCCACTTGATCAGGAAGAGGCAAGAAACCATTTTCCTGATTGGCTTTGATAAATTGAACTTTTCTTCCACACATCACATTTGAATCTAAATAAACTGGATAGACTGGATCTGGAATTAAGATTTCATTGTCTCCAAAAATATCGGTGATATTTCCACAGTCACTTTTGGCTCCATCGGAAATAAAGACTTCACTTTTCTTTAATGAAACGTTATAAGTTTTATAATGTTCACAAACTGCTTCAATCGCAAAATCATATCCAGCCTCGGATCCATAGCCCTTAAATGTTTCCTGATGCCCCATTTCATCTACGGCTTTATGCATGGCTTCAATAACACTTGTCGTTAATGGAAGTGTGACATCTCCAATTCCTAAGCGAATAATTTTTTTATCGGGATGAGCTTGTGTATAATCGGCTACTTTTTGTGCTATGGTTTTAAATAAATAATTTTGTGCTAAATTTTTATAGTTTTCATTGACTTTTATACTCATATCGATTTTCCTCCCTTATTGATTTAATAAATCATCCATGGAATACAAACCAGGATTCTGATTCACAATAAACTGTGCTGCTTTAATAGCTCCATTGACAAAGATTTGCCGACTCGTTGCATTATGTGTAATGGAAATCGATTCATCTTGTCCAAAATAATAAACGGTATGTTCACCAGCTACACTTCCACCACGGATAGCTGAGATTCCAATTTCTTTTTGACGCTTACCAACCATGCCTTCACGTCCAAAAACGTGTTTATATTCATTGTTGGGATCCAAAGCTTTTAATAACATCATGGCAGTTCCACTAGGAGCATCGGCTTTTTGATTATGATGTTTTTCCACCATTTCCATATCAAATTCATTTTCTAACAATGGCGTGATAAATTCCAAAGCTTTTCGTAAAACAGCTACACCATAAGAATAATTATATGAAAAGAAAACAGGATTTGTTTTCGATAAATTTTCTAATGCTTTCATATGCTGTTCTTGAAGTCCTGTTGTACCCATGACAAGACTGGCTTTTTGTTTTTTACAATAATCACAAACCCAGTTCACATTATCACGATGAGAAAAATCAATCACAACATCGCAAGAAGTATTTAAAATCGTTTCGGAATCAAAGATATCAACTTTTCCAATCACTTCGTGTCCATGACTTTGTGCAGTGGCTTCAATTAAAGAACCCATTCTTCCTTTTCCAATAACAAGAACCTTCATTATAGTAAACCTGCCTTTTCCAAAGCATCGTGTAAACGTTTTTTATTGGATTCTTCCATTTCATATAAAGGAAGACGATAACCACCAATATTTTTTCCCATCATATTTAAAGCCTCTTTAACTGGAATCGGATTGACCTCACAGAATAAAGCATGAATTACGTCCAAATATTTTAATTGTAAACGTAAACTCTCTTCTGGTTTTCCATCTAGCCATGCCTGCACAATGTTGTGTGTGATTTCAGGAGCAATATCGGCTAAAACGGAAATAACTCCACTTCCTCCTAATGCCATAATCGTTGTAATCATATCATCGTTTCCAGAATACATCACAAAGTCATCACTTAAATAACGAGCAATATTTGTAGCATAGGAAATGTTTCCACTGGCTTCTTTAATTCCAATGATATTAGGGTGTTTCGATAAAACTTTAATCGCATTTTCGGAGATGGAACATCCCGTTCTTCCTGGAACGTTATATAAAATGATAGGAATGTTAACGGCATCGGCACATTCTGTAAAATGTGCAATCATCCCTTTTTCATTTGTTTTATTGTAGTATGGAGAGATCAGCAATAATTGATCAGCTCCCATTTTTTCATATTTAATACTTCTTTCTTTCATGGCTGCTGTACTATTTGAACCTGCACCGACAATAACAGGAACACGATGATTCACAACACGAAGCGCAAATTCAACAACCTGGTCATCTTCTTCTTGTGTCATAGTAGAACTTTCTCCAGTTGTTCCTAATACAAGAATTCCGTCTGTTTTATTCGCAATGTGCCATTCTAACAATTCTTCTAATTTTTCAAAGTTGACACTTCCATCTTCTTTAAATGGTGTAATCAAAGCAACAATACTTCCTTTAATTGGTTTCATATGTTTTCTCCTTCTTATAAAAAATGTCAGTAAGCACACTATCTTACTGACAAAAACAATCAAACTAAGATAGCACTCCTACAAAGTAGACAGCCCAATAGATTTTCTCCATTGGTCCACCATTTTTTCATGCCTGAAAAAACAGTTCGGCGATATTGCTTAGAGAACAAATCAAATGCTTGCCAGCTCTTTGTTCTTTTGTCGTTACCGCGCCTCTATCAAGTTAAATTATACTCTTTGAGCGAAAATAATCAAATAATCTTTATACAATCTTAATATTAAGACAATGAAATTAATGCCACTTTAATATTGTTTTTTAGATAATGAAAGTGAGGTGAATAAAATATGAAGTCTTTTTTAATCATCGGAATGGGTCGATTTGGAAGACACTGTGCACAAAAATTATATGAAATGGGTCATCAAGTCATGGCCGTTGACAAAGAAGAAAGCCGCATCAATGATGTGTTATCATATGTTCATGTTGCACAAATTGGAGATAGCTGTGACGAACAGTTCTTAAAAACATTAGGAGTATCAGATTTTGATTGTTGTGTATGTGCTATTGGAGATGATTTTCAAAGTTCACTGGAAACAACTTCTCTATTAAAAGAACTCAATGCTAAATATGTTGTAGCTCGAGCATGTCGCGACATTCATAAAAAATTTTTATTACGAAATGGTGCCGATGAAGCGGTATATCCAGAAAGACAATTAGCAAATTGGACTGCGATTCGTGTAAGCTCTGAACATATTTTCGATTATATTGAATTAGATAAAGATCATGCGATTTATGAATTAGATGTTCCTGCTACCTGGATTGGGAAAACTATTTCTGGTGTAGATGTAAGAAATCGATATCATATCAATGTTATTGGAATCAAACAACACGATTGTGTTTCTATGGACTTTGGACCGAACACCATTTTTACAAAGTCTATGCGTTTATTAGTTATTGGAAAAATCAAACAAATCCAAAAAGTATTTAAATATGATTGATTTCTTTTTGATTTTATTATTTATTGTGTATATTTTATTGATTTATGCGATAATAATAAAAATTATAGATAAAATAAAAGGAAAATAAATATGAAAGAAGTCGTTTTGGTTTGTTTGTCTTCTTCAAGTTCAAATCATAAAAGTATAGAATCGGCTATGGATATGGCGCATGCCTATCAAGCCGATTTCATTGCGTTATATGTTGAAACATCAAGAAAGAAATCAAAAGAAAGCATTCAACAACTAAATAAAAACATTGAATACGCTCAAAACTGTAAAGCAAAAGTCAATCGTGTTTTTGGAGAAGATATTCCATTTCAAATATCTCAGTTCGCACATCACTCAGGTGTTACAAGAATTGTGTTGGGGCAAAGTGTATCTTATCCCTTTTCAATAGGAAGACCATCCATCAGTGATGAATTAATTTCCTATGTATCCAATATTAGTGTTTATGTCATTCCCAATCGGAACGAACACCCTGAAACAATGGAATTGGCATCTTTTCAATGGAAAGACATTTTTACGATGCTGGTAGTTTTAACGGTTACAAGTTTCATTAGTATTTTAATTTCAAAAACAGGAATGAATGATGCAGATATTATTACAATTTATATTTTAGGTGTATTGATTCATTCTTTATTATCACCGAGTCTATTATTAAATGGAATTGATTCTTTTTTAAGCGTGATTGTTTTTAATTTTTTATTTACCAATCCAAAATATACATTACTTTATTACGACAATGGTTATTTATTAACTTTTGCGATTATGTTTTGTTCTTCTATGATTACAGGAACCCTTGCCTGGCGATTGAAAACACATGCTTATTCAGCTTCTTTTAGTGCCCATCAAACTAAAACATTATTGGACACGAATCAATTGTTGTCGCATGCCAAAGAAACAAATGAAATTTTATCGGTGACGATTTCACAATTAAAATCTATTTTTAATCGAAATTTAGTTTTATATACCAAACCCAATACTCTTTTTTATTTTGAAAAAGAAGATGAAATGTGTCTGGTTTCGGAAAGAAAAATTGTAGAATGGGTCTTTGAACATCATAAACAAGCAGGAAAAGGAACCAATATGTTTTCGGATGCCAAATATTTTTATTGTGCTCTTGGATTTGACGAAAGAATTCATGGTGTTTTTGGGATTCGCTTAGATAAGCCATTGGATATTTCAGAAAAAAATATTTTGTTGTCAATTCTAACGGAATGTTCCATGGCTTTGGAAAATGAAAAAAATGCACGAGAAAAAGAAGAGTCAATGATTCGTGCAAACAACGAAAAAATGAGAGCCGATTTACTTCGAACGATTTCTCATGATTTAAGAACGCCTTTGACATCTATTATTGGAAATTCTTCCACGTTATTAAAAAATAAGGACATGTTATCGGAAAATGATAAAATGAGTATGGTGAACAATATTTATAAAGATTCTATCTGGTTAAGTGAAATGGTGGAGAATTTATTATCGGTTACAAGAATTGAACAAGGAAAGATCAAATTAAACAAGAACCTGGAAATAGTGGAAGAAGTGATTGAAGAAGCTTATCATAAAATTCATAACGATACGCATCATTTTATATTTGTTCCATGTACTAAAATTTATACAGCATGGATGGATGCAAAATTGATGATTCAAGTATTTGTGAATATCTTCAATAATGCGATTAAATACGTGGATGATAAATATCCGATTCAAATTTCTATTGAAGAAGATGAACACTATATTTATGTTCGCATTCAAGATCATGGAAAAGGCATTGAAGACAAAGAAAAAATATTTGAAATGTTTTATCGAGGGAAACATGACATCGTTGATGATGAAAGAGGTCTTGGACTGGGGCTGGCTTTGTGTAAGTCGATATTGAATTTACATGGTGGAAAAATATGGGTAGAAGATACAATTCCTCATGGTAGTACTTTTGTAGTGGCGTTAGTGAAAGGAAAAGAATATGAATAAAATCAATATTTTAGTGGTGGAAGACGATGCATCGGTTCGAAATTTGATGGTTACAACGTTAAAATTACATGACTATAAATATGAAGTAGCACAAACAGGAAAAGAAGCTTTGCTGGAAGTGACATCGCATTGTCCGGATATTATATTATTGGATTTAGGTTTACCCGATATGGATGGTTGTGAAGTTATTTCTACAATTCGTACATTTAGTTCCGTTCCCATTATTGTCATTAGCGCACGAAGCGAAGATACTGATAAAATTGATGCTTTGGATAAAGGAGCCGATGATTATTTGACAAAACCATTTTCTGTGGATGAATTACTGGCTCGTATTCGTGTGGTCATTCGTCGTTTAAATACACAAGAAGAAAAAAGTACATCACTATATGTTAATGGAAATTTAAAAGTCGATTATGTGGCGGGTTGTGTAACGGTTTTAGATCAGGAAGTTCATTTAACGCCGATTGAATATAAATTATTATGTGTTTTATGTAAAAATACAGGAAAAGTATTAACACATAAATATATTTTAAAAGAAGTATGGGGCGTTGCTTTAGAAAATGATGTTGCTTCTTTACGCGTCTTTATGGCTACTTTACGAAAAAAAATAGAAGAAAAAGATTCTTCTATTAAATATATTCAAACCCATGTTGGAGTTGGATATCGCATGGTTAAATATTAAGTTCCTGAATAAAAGATTTGGCTGCCATACTCAATGGTGCTCTTTTATCTTCAATCAAGACGACTTGTCGCATAGGAATTGTTTCTTTAATTGAAATGGAAACAATTTCTTTTTTTTCGAGAGCTTCTTTAGCCATTGGATAGGGAAGAAAACCAAGTCCAAGGTTGTGTATAACTAAGGGCAATACCTGATCCATGGTAGCTACTTCAAATTCACTGTTGAATTCAGTATTGTTTTGAAAAAACAATTGAGAAAAGAAGGAATGCGTCATAGTTTCTTTTCCTAACATAATCAATGGATAGGATTTTAAGTCTTGTAAAGAAAAAGTTGTAGTAGCTAGTTCTTTATATTGTTTACCACCCACTAAAATGTCTTGAAAATCCAGTAAAGGCATTTGTTTCAAATGTGAAGGCAAAATTGTTGGCGTAACAACAATGGAAAAATCAACGAGTCCGTTCTCCAATGCTTGAATGGCCTGTGGTGTGGAGTGGTTAGAGATTCTTAGATGGATTTTGGGATATTTTTTATGAAAGTTTTCTAATTTTTCTAATAAAAAAATATTCAATGCACTTTCAGTGACACCAATGGAAATAGAACCCAATTCCATTTCTTTTTGTTTCAATAATTCTTGTTGAGCTTTTATGATTTGTTCAATCGCAATTTCAACATGTGCATATAAACAAGCACCTTCTGGTGTTAATTCCACGCCCTTCTTTGTTCGCACAAACAATTTACAATTTAATTCTTCTTCTAATTTTTGAATACTCCTGGAAATATTGGGCTGATTTCGATACAAGGCATGAGCAGCTTTGGTGATGTTTTTGTATTTGGCAACGCAATAAAAAATTTTATACAATTCAAAATTAGTGTTCATATTTCCTCCATATCAAATATATATGATAACTATATTTATTATATATTTTACATATATTTATTTCAAAAATATAATACAAATCTGAAAAGAGGAAAAATATGAATAAAGATTTAACAATTGGAAATCCACAAACTGTACTATGGAAATTTTGTTTACCCTTATTTGGAAGTGTAATATTTCAGCAACTCTATAACATAGCCGATAGCTTGATTGCTGGTAAATACATTGGAGAAAAGGCATTAGCTGCCGTTGGAAACGGCTATGAAATTACATTGATTTTTTTAGCTTTTGCGTTTGGTTGTAATATGGGCTGTTCGGTATTGACTTCTGTTTTTTATGGCGAGAAAAATATTGTTCAAATGAAAACAGCAATTATGACCTCTGTTTTCTTCACACTGGGATTGTGTATTTGTCTGATGGGAATTGGGTTTATATCATGTAATAGTATTTTACATTGGATTCATACACCAGAAGAAATTTTTTCAGATTCTAAATTGTATTTGGATATTTATATGATGGGGCTACCTTTTTTATTTTTCTATAACATTGCCAATGGAATTTTTAGTGCCTTGGGTGATTCAAAAACTCCATTTTATTTTCTGGTCATATCATCAATTTCCAATATTCTTGTAGATTATATTTTTGTTGCATATTTTCAAATGGGAATAGCAGGCGTAGCCTGGGCTACTTTTTTATGTCAGGGAGTAAGTTGTATTTTTAGTTGTATTGTGGTATTTCAACGATTGAAAAAAATAAAAAGTGATTCTTTTCAATGTTTTTCAAAAACAATTTTACTTCGTTTTTTTAATATCATGATTCCAAGTGCTTTACAACAAAGTTTTATATCCGTTGGAAATATATTAATACAAAGTATTATCAATGGCTTTGGTTCAAGTGTGATTGCTGGATTTAGTGCTGCTACAAAGCTGAACAATTTAGTCATAACTTCTTTTACAACGATGGGAAATGGAATATCGAATTATACAGCACAGAATTTAGGTGCTCATAAAATGGATCGAATTCAACAAGGTTATAAAGCAGGCTTAAAAATGGCTTGGATGATTTGTATTCCTATTGTGATTTTATATATTGGATTGACACAAAAAATGATTACATTATTTATGGATACACCATCACAAGAAGCTCTTTATTCAGGTAGTATGTTTTTATATATTGTCAGTCCATTTTATTTTGTAGTCTCTATGAAATTAGTTGTGGATGGTATTTTACGAGGCGCTTGCCAGATGAAAGATTTTATGAAATCAACTTTCACAGATCTTATTCTGCGTGTTTTCTTGACTTTTTGTTTTTCAAAAGTATTTGGTTTTATTGGTATTTGGATATCTTGGCCAATCGGATGGATTGTTGCGACTTTTCTTTCGAATTTGTTTTATCATCGATGGATACGAAAAAAACAGATCGGCTGATCTGTTCAGAGTGTTGACAAACCCCCATATCTTTTAATAAAGGTATGGGGGTTTCAACA
>NZ_JBJEEY010000029.1:0-16643 GCF_051873555.1 Floccifex sp.
TTCACCTACTGATGCTCTTTATTTTTTAGTTATACAAAATTTTCAAAGTTGAGGTGAGAACATAAAAAAACACTTTTTCAAGTGCTTATTTTTGAATATCAGAAGTAGCCTTTAATAATCGTTTTGTTTCAATTTCCGATAATTTTTTTTCTGGATTTTCTAAAAACCGAGCCAGTACATCAGCATCTTTTAATACTTCACATAAAGGAGAATCAAATTGTTCTTTATGTGAATGCATTTGAATGGCATAACAAATATCATCAATTTCATTGACTTTGAATAATTCTGTGCTCTTTAAAAAATTACAAGCATATAAACTGGATAACTTTGCATGCTGATCATGTGGACAATTATCCACAAATTGAGCATAGTCATGTAGAAGAGCACAAATTTTAGCGCGTTCTACACGAACATTTCGAGAAATAGCTAGCAGGGTAATGGATGCATCAACCATGGCAGTGTGAGTGTAAGCAGCTGTTTTTAAGGGTTCATAGCTGATTTTCGCAAATTGGCTATAAACATAGTCTTTTACGACTTCGTATTTTTGCATAATATCACAAAAAAAGCACTATAGGGTGCTTTTTTGTGTTCTTACTGAACGACTGACACATTTGCTGCTTGTTTACCGCGTTCGCTTTCGATTAAATCATAAGTTACCGTTTGGCCTTCTTCTAAAGTACGGTAACCTTTGGCATTAATAGAAGAGAAGTGAACAAATACATCTTTTCCATCGGTTCCAATAATAAAACCAAAACCTTTTTCAGCGTTAAACCATTTCACTTTACCAGTGCACATGTTTTTACCTCCCGGAATTAAAAATTACTTAAAGGTTGTTTATTGTTTATAAACAACTCCGGAAATAATAAAGAATCCCTACCCAATAATATTTTAACATGTTTGTGTGTAAAATGTCCATATTGGTTTAAAATTATTTTATTGACTATTTATAATATCCAATTTACAATAATAAATGACAAGTAAAGTAGTCAAAATGACAATTATAATAGTCAGGAGGGAGAGAATGCCATTAAAAAATCGATTAAAAGAATGTCGTGCATCAAAGGGATACAACCAGCAAGAGCTAGCAAGTTTAGTTGGTGTGTCCAGACAAACAATTAGTTCCATTGAAAGAGGGGATTACCATCCCAGTGTTTTTCTGGCCTTAAAGATTTGTGCTTTATTTGATAAACAAGTTGAAGATGTATTTTATCTGGAGGAAGAATATGAAAACAAATAAGAAAATAATGATTCAATTTATTTGTATATTAATTATAGCTTTTCTAATTGGAATCGGATTTGGACTTGGATTGATTCATTTCTACCAGCAACTTATTGAAATCATGATTTCTTTATCTGATGTCTTTGTGTTTAATGGAATTTATTCTTATGGAATTAGCTTTTTGTTATTAATCATTTCAACAGTTTTTTATTTTCAATCGAAACCCTATATTCATCATGAAGACGAAGCTAGTTATGAAAAAGCCAATCAAATATTATCAAAAGCTGTGACTTTATTAAATATTAATGGACCTTTATGCTTTATTTGCTTAGGTTTATCTGGATTTCGTTTAATGGAATGGATTCTTCCTTTCTTTGTTTTATTAATATTCGATATTGTCTGGATGGTTGTTCTACAAAATAAAGTCATTCAAGCTATTCAGGTAATGAATCCTGAAAAAAAAGGAAATATTCTGGATACCAAGTTTCAAAAGGAATGGTTTGAAAGTTGTGATGAAATGGAACAAATAAAAATTGGTCAAAGTTGTTATAAAACCTTTCAGATTATGTCCAAAATTTATTTGGTTTGTATGATATTTATTTGTGCATTTTCTATGATTGGCTTGATGTCTCCATTTTGGATTTTAGGAATTGGTTTATTATGGCTATTTCAACAATGGATTTATTCACATTATGCATCAAAAGATTAATAATTTTTTGTATTAATGGTGTATAATAATAAAAAATGGAGGTCATAGTTATGTTAATTAAAGATGACGGTCTAAGACAAGCCATTGCGGCAAAATTAAAATGTTCTGAAGAAGAAATTAATGAAGAAAAGATGCTGGATCTTGTATATTTAGATGCCCAGGAACATGAAATTGAGTCTTTGAATGGATTGGAATATGCACAGAATCTCGAAACATTAATTTTATCACGTAATAAGCTTCAATCATTGGAACCAATTAAAGATCTTCGTAATATTGAAAAACTCGATGTTTCAGGAAATCAGTTGCGTGATATACAAGCTTTACATGGATATCGTCAATTGAAATATCTGGATCTATCTCGTAATAATTTATATACGATGGATATTTCTGCAGTGGCGGCCATGATCAATTTAGAGTATTTAAATTTAACAAAAGCAAAAATTGATACTCTGGATTATTTGGAAAAATGTAGACGCTTAAAAGAAGTGAGTATCAATACAGAAAATGGACCATTTAGTTTTGCAGTATTAGGACGTTTAAAAGATCTTCGAAAATTGGATTTATCAGGTATGCGTTTATTTAGCATGAATGATTTAACGTATGTTTCAACTCTGGAAGAATTAGATTTATCAACGAATTTAATGAATGATATTTCGCCATTATCTTCAATGGAACATTTGCGTGTATTAAATGTACAAAATTGTCCATATTTAAAAAATTATTCTTCTTTAGCTGATTTTCCTTCTTTAGAAGAATTAGACCTATCATATAATGAACCCGATAATTTTGAATTCTTGCGTTCTTTAGATAAGTTACAAGTTCTTCGTATGGAACAAACTGGTTTTAAAGATATGCGTGAATTAAATCATCTAAAGAATTTAAGAAAATTAGATGTATCAAAAAATGAAATTCAAAATATTGATGATTTTATAACGGTTTCGAATTTAACTACTTTTAAAGCTCAATATTGTCAATTAGATGACATTGATTTTTTAAAGAAAGCGGATAAATTAGTACATCTTAATATCAACAACAACTTAATTCAAGATATTTCGCCTTTAAAACATGCCAATCAAATGGTTGATTTAAAAGCAGGAAACAATGACATTACAGATATTTCTTGTTTAGTAGATATGAAACAACTTCAAATTTTAAATATGGAATACAACAATGTTTGTGATATATCGGCTTTAAAGGAATTAAAGGAATTATGTTTTGTGGATTTCTACAACAACAATATTGAAGATTTAACGCCATTAAAAGATTTGTCTTTTATTTCTTATTTGCGTTTAGATCACAATGCGATTAAAGACATTACACCAATTGGTCATTTACCATATTTGATTTCTCTTTCTTTAAAAGACAACCAAATTACAGATGTTTCGCCTTTGAAGAATTTAACATTACTGGAGACGGTTCGAATTTATGGAAATCCAATTGAAGATTTGTCCAGCGTTGAATATGGAAAATTGAGAAACTAATATCGGGAGCCAAAGAGCTCCTTTTTTATATATTTAAAATTTTTCTTTTTTTGTGCTAGAATGAAAGAACAAGAAAAGGAGGTTCATATGAAAAAATGGTCGATTGGGATATTGTTGTCAATGGTATTAATTGCTGTTGATCAATACACAAAACAAGTCATTGTGAATCACTTGGCTTTGCATGAACAAATACAAATTATCGATCACTTCCTGTATTTGACTTATTATCAAAATACAGGGGCTGCTTTTAGTATGATGGAAGGATTTGGAACCATTTTCTTTTTGATTATTACATTAGTGGCCTTGGTTGTGATTGTTTATATGTTTTATCATTCAGATAGACGATTCACAAATTTCGGTTATATTCTGGTTTTTTCAGGTGCCATTGGAAATTTGATGGATCGAATGCTTTTACAATATGTACGTGATTTTATTGGCGTTTATATTGGAAACTATGCTTTTCCAATTTTTAATGTAGCCGATATTTGTATTACCGTAGGATTTGGCATTATTTTATTATGTATGGTTTTAGAAGAAATTGAGGAAAAGAAAAGATGGAAGAAACAATTGTCACAGTCAAATATGTAAATCAAAGATTAGATAAAGCCATCGCATCTATTTGTGATGTTTCTCGTAAAAGAGGAAAAGACCTAATTGATCAGGGCTTTGTTTTAGTGAATGGGAAACAAGAAAAGGCAAGTTATTCACTTTGTTTAAATGACATATTACAAATTGAACAACCTGAATTAGAAAGCACAGAAGTACTTCCTGAAAACATTCCATTAAATATTGTATATGAAGATAGTGATGTTATTGTAATCAATAAACCAAAAGGAATGGTTGTTCATCCAGCTCCTGGACACTATAGTGGAACACTTGTCAATGCTTTGTTGTATCATTGCAAAGATTTAAGTGGAATCAATGGAGTCATGCGACCTGGAATTGTACATCGTATTGATAAAGACACATCTGGTTTACTGGTGGTTTGTAAAAATGATATGGCTCACAATGCCATCAGTGAACAACTCATGGATAAAACATGTCATCGTCAATATGTCTGCATTGTCCATCATCCGTTTTCTCATGAATATGGAACGGTACATGCACCTATTGGACGATGTGAAAAAGATCGCAAAAAAATGGAGGTTACCGCAAAAAATTCCAAAGATGCGATTACACATTTTACGGTATTAAAGAATTTTAAAGACTTTGCTTATGTGCAATGTCAACTTGAAACCGGAAGAACCCATCAAATTCGTGTTCATATGCAATATATTGGACACCCTATTGCCGGTGATCCAACATATGGCTATCGAAAAACAATTGAAAGTCATGGTCAGCTTCTTCATGCCAATAAACTGGAATTTATTCATCCAAGAACACATGAAAAAATGTCTTTTGAAATCGACTTAGAACCGGAATTTGCACAAATATTAAAACAACTGGAGGAAGAATCATGAACCAGCGAATCGATGTATTGTCCTGGGATCAATACTTTATGAGTATGGCCCATTTATCCGCAAAGCGATCCAAAGATCCAAATACACAAGTTGGCGCTTGTATTGTCAATAAAGAAAAAAGAGTAGTGGGTTTAGGATACAATGGATTTCCCATGGGATGTGAAGATTCTTTATTTCCATGGCAAAGAGATGGAGATTTTTTAGAAACAAAATATCCATTTGTGGTGCATGCTGAATTAAATGCGATTTTAAACAGCATACAAAATTTAGAAGGATGCACGATTTATGTGTCTTTGTTTCCATGTAATGAATGCGCCAAAGCCATTATTCAATCCGGAATTAAACGAGTTGTCTATGAAAGCGACAAATACAATGGAACACAAACCAATCTAGCTTCGAAAAAAATGTTTGACCATGCTCAGGTGGAATATGTGCAATTGGATCAAAATATTCAAGTCGATGTCAAAATTATTAAAGGAGGGAAACAGTGAGCTTAAGTTTATCTGAAATTGTCATTGTATTTTTTGTATTTTCTGTTTTAGGATGGATTATGGAAGTGACACTGAAACTCATTGAACTTGGTCGCTTTGTGAATCGTGGATTCTTAATTGGACCGTATTGTCCAATTTATGGATTTGGTGTTGTTTTTATTATTTTAATCATTGGTGATGGATTGAATATTAAAAATGGAATCGCTCCTGTTTTTTTTAGTGGATGTGTGATTTGTGGGACTTTAGAATATATTGTCAGCTATATTATGGAAAAAAGATACCATGCCAGATGGTGGGATTATTCCAATAAGCCAATGAATATACATGGACGCGTATGGATTGGAAATATTATTTTGTTTGGATTGGCAGCTGTTGTCATTCTTCATATTTTATATCCATGGATTCGATATGGATTGGATTGTATTCCTGAAATCACAAAATGGATTCTATCTATTTTGATTATCATTGAAATGTGTATAGATTGTTTTGTATCGCGAATGGCTATGCATGTGATTCGAGATGAAATTGATGGAACTGCATTGGATGATTCCGAAGAAATCAGTACAAAAATTCATAAAGCCCTTAAAAATGGTTCCCTTACAGTTGCTCGTTTGGAAAAAGCATATCCAACTATGCGGATTAGTCCTGATATTTTAAAACAGAAATTAAAAGAATATGAAGAAAAAACAAGAAAGGCTTTGCAGGAATTGGAAGATAAAAAAGCAGAAGTTTTCTTTAATGTTTCACAAAAAGCAGGGGAATTAGGCGATAAAATGGCAGAAATTGATAAAGATGATATTCTTTCGTATTTAGATGAAAAGAAAGATACGATATTGAATCGAATGAAAGAAGGCGAAAGCCATGATTCATGAAATTAATGGAAAATTTGACCATATTTATCAGCATCTTTTAGTGCAAGACAATGATTTTATATTGATGTATCAAAATAATCAATTTGCGGGTCAAATCAAAGAAAATGAAATTAAATTACCGAGATATAAAGATTTGAAAGTCAATTGTTTATATTTGTTTTCAATTGAAAATGAAAAATTCTTTTTATCTCTTGAAAACAAAAATACAACATATTGTGATTTACGTGAAATTCGATACCATGGTCCTGAAAATTTATCTTTTGCGATTATGAATGGATTTCATATTCATCAATGGTTGCAAAAAAATAAATATTGCGGATGTTGTGGAAACAAATTAAAACTCGATGAACATGAATTTATGTTACGATGTCCACATTGTCAAAATACAATTTATCCTCGTATTAATCCAGCCGTGAATATCTGTATTATCGATGGTAATCGTTTATTATTAGCAAAACATGGAAAAGATAAGCCATATGCTTTAATTTCTGGTTTTGTGGAATATGGAGAGAGCTTAGAAGATACTATAGTACGGGAAGTACAAGAAGAAGT
Organism: Floccifex sp.; assembly: GCF_051873555.1. Lineage (GTDB taxonomy): Bacteria > Bacillota_I > Bacilli_A > Erysipelotrichales > Erysipelotrichaceae > Floccifex. The sequence continues at coordinate 6,785 of NZ_JBJEEY010000029.1, forward strand.
GGGACTGAAAGTTAAAAATATTCATTATTTTGGTTCACAGCCATGGGGATTTGCCCAAAATCTTCAAGTCGGTTTTGTTTGTGAATTAGATGGCAGTGATAAAATTATATTGGAAACCAATGAATTATACGATGCTCGTTTCTTTTCACGTGAATCCATCATCAACCAAATTGGTCCTTCCAGCATTACAGGAACAATGATACAAGCTTTTATTGAATATAAAATTTAGAGCAAGTAGATCTTGTTCTTTTTTTAGTGATGAGAATAGTTATACATTGATTGTTAATAAAAAAAGGCTAGATATCATTGATTCTAAGCCTTATTGTTGAAAGTTGATTTTTGATAGTATTTTCTTTGTGTTTCTTTTTGTAAATTCACTCAAAGAATAGGAACGTATTCTTTGGTTTACAATATTTGGTAGTAAGAAACCACTTTTTGTAAGATTAACACATCTGTTAATAATGGTTTTGTTTGTTACTCCTAGTATCTTGCTTACATGAATAGGAGTAAATTCAAACATTTTTTTGTTTATTAAGAAAATAAGTAATTCTTGTTCTTTCATGCTAAGATAAGATAAACTTCCGTCTAAATCATTTTCCTGTGCATCAATGGAAATTTCACATACTTTTTTTGAATATAATTCGACCATATGTAAAAAGTAATGAATCCAGATTTCAGGATGAGGAGGATTATTTCTTCCTGAATAGTATAAAACAGGAAGGCCCATTTGTAATGAATTATAATACTCATTACTGTCATATGCGAAATATTCCTCTAATGATCCTATACCATTGAAACCATAACCATAATAGTCAAGTATATATCCAGACATTAATCTGGCAGTTCTACCATTTCCATCTTCAAAAGGGTGGATAGTTACAAGTTGATAATGTACAATGGCTGCCATAATCAAAGGATGATCATCCGTTGTATTTACATAATCGACAAGTTCATCCAGCAATTCGGGGATTTCTGAATATTCAGGTGGAATATAATCGGCTTTACCAGTCACAGAATCATATACTGCGAATAACATTCCTGGAGGCATTGGTCCACGTAATCCTATTTTCTCTTTTGAAGCACCTTTTTCTACTAAAGACTGCACTTCAAGAATCATTTTTTTAGAAAATGGCTCTTTATGCTTAATCTTTTCTTCTAAAAAATTTAAAGCAAGAAAATAATTTCTGATTTCTTGTTCAGGTTTTAGTAAATGTCTATGTTCATCTTTTTCAATGACTTCGTTCGCTTGTTTTTCTGTTAATGGATTTCCTTCAATTTTATTTGATGCATAAGAACTTTTCTTTTTTGAGTTCTTACGTAATCTATTTGTTGTCATGGTCGGTAATTCAATTGATTTTAGTGAAATACGATTTTCATCAATTGACAATATTTTTTTTAAAATTTCATTGGTTAAAGATATTTGAATCAAGATAAACACCTCATTTCATCATATATATTATACTCTTTTTTAGAACGACTACTCTAATAAAATACACTATTATTTCACTATTATTACACTATTTTTTATTATTTTACCTTAGTTATGATGATATTATTGTTGCAGGACTTATAATTATGTGAATGAGATTATAGAAATATGTAAAAAGAAACGAAAAGATTAATTATTAATGAATTAGATACAAATAAAAGATATTCTATTTGAAAGATAGAACCTATATTGGTTATGTACCAGTCTTTTTTTTCGATGAAAGTAAAAGGAGAGATGGTTGCCACTCGTGTTCTCTATGATGGAATGCATAGTGGGACTTGCATGGGAATTTCGGCTACTGGAAAACTTTAAAGTTGAGAATGGTGAAATTATCGAGTCCTGGGGAAATTGAGCAGAAACTAAAAAAGTTGTGGAAGCACAACTTCTTTTAGATTTTTTCTGTATTTTTAAAATGGAGCTTGGCCACTTTCTTTAATTCGTCTTTTCCATATTGTTGCACAAAATGTTTAGCACATTCATCTACTAAGTGACTGGCGCCTTTTTGAAAATGAAACTGATATTTTTGTTCCATTTTGTCCCAATACTCTAAAAACGCATTTCGAGCTAATATTGATGCACAAGCAACAGCTAAATATTTATTTTCGGCTTTGGTTTCAAAATGAATATTTTCAACGACTTCTTTTTCATTTTTTAAATATCGATAATAACTATTTTTTTGTACAAATTGATCAATCACAATTTGTTTGGGAAGTGTATATCCTTTATGAATTAAATTCACATAGACTTGATTATGCAAACGACATTTAATATCAACCATATTGTGTTTTTCATGAACTTGATTGTATTTTAAATTATCAACAATACAAATCGAATACGGACAAAGAGACTGAATTACGGGTGCCAGTTTACGAATTTGTTCATCTTGTATTTGTTTGGAATCCTGAATGGAAAGATGTTTTAAAGGAGCATCATCTTCAACAATACAAGCTGCAACAACAACAGGACCAAAATAATCACCAGTACCTACTTCATCACTTCCTGCTTGAGGAAAAATTTGATTTGTTTTTTCTTCTTCTAACCAGGAAACATCTTTTCCTTGAAAAACGACTTTCCCTGAAGTATAGGCTGTAATGGTACAGTCTTGTGTTTTAATTTGATAATATGTATACGATGGCTGGCTTTCTTTTAGAATATAGGGCTGACATCTTTTTTTCAGTTCAATGATTTCTTGTTTTGTCATAGTTTTTGTTTTTGTCATAGTTTCATTGTAAACAAAGAATAAAAAAAATCAAATTGATTCTTAGAATATGATAAAATACATGCATGACCTTACAAATCGAATATTTTAATATATATGTTGGAATTCTTGTTTTTATATGTTTGATGAATTTAATTTCAGGATACAAAAAAGGATTGATTTGTCAAATCTTTGATGTAATAAGTATGCTCATTTGTTTTTATGTGTCTTTTCATTTTTGTGATGATATGGCCAGTCTCATTCCTTTTTTTCATTTTAATATTGTTAATCAAATTCTGTGGTTTTTTATTTGTTATGTTGTACTCAAATGTATTTTTTCAATTTTTGAAAATCTTCTTCGAAAAGCCATTTATTCTTCGCCTATGAAGAAACTCGATCGATTATTGGGAATGGGTATAAGTTGCATAAAAATATTGATTATGAGTTTGTTTCTGGTTTTAATTTGTCATTTGCCATGGATTGAAAATGGACAAGAATTTATTGATTATTCGCCTTTAAAATATGTGGAAGGAGTTTTATATGAATCAAAGTGAATTAAATAAAGCCATTGATTTTGATCGTGTATTAGAACAAGTCAGCCAATATGCTTCTTTTTCTTGTTCAAAACAAATGATTCTCGATAGTGTTCCTTTGTTTGATTATGCAATCATTCAAATGGAATTAAATCGAGTTCAAGAAGCTTTTACTTTTATTCAAGAAGGAGGCATTGTTTCTTTTGCAGGTTGTAGTGATATTTCTTCTTCTGTGAAAAAGACAAAGAAAAAAATGGTTTGTACGCCTTATGAATTATATGAAATTTCTTCTTTTTTAAGTGCAGTTAAAAATGTAAGAGAAACATTTTTAAATTCAAATACCAAAGAAATCAAGGACTTAGCTCAGTCTATGGATCCTTGTGTAAAGGTTTGTAAACAAATTGTTTCACAAATTGATGCGACTGGACACGTTAAAATAGATGCTAGTGAAAAGTTAAAGAATCTTCATAAAAAATTAGTCGATACGCGTTTAACATTAAATGAAAAAGCACGTCATTTTATTAAAGCCAATAGTCATTCTTTAATGGAATCCATGAGTACAACCATTAATGGTCGATTATCAGTTTTAGTTAAAAATCAGGATAAGAATCGTTTTGGAGGTATGGTCCATGCTTCAAGTCAATCGGGGTTAGCTAGTTATATTGAACCAGAAGCTTTTGTGGGATTGAATAATGAAATTGCACAAATTGAAGCCAATATCGAAGAAGAAATACATCGTATTTGTGCGCAATTAAGTGAAAACGTGGCTCAAAATGAAATTTTAATACTATCGGATTTAGAGACTATGACATTATTGGATGAGCTGATTTCAAAAGCTAAATGGGCATATGAAAGACAAGGCTGTGTACCGGTTGTAAAAATGTCAATTCGTTCTTTGACTTTAGAAAGAGCACGTCATCCTTTGATTGATGCACAAAAAGTAGTGGCTAATACATATCAATTGAAACCAGATCAAAAGTGTTTAATGATTTCTGGACCGAATATGGGTGGAAAAACAGTTACGTTAAAAACAATTGGATTGTTTGTGTCTTTAGCACATGCTGGTTTTCCTGTTTTATGTGATCGTGCTTTGATTCCTTATTTTGATTCGTTGTTTTTTGATATTGGAGACAACCAATCCATTGAACAAAATCTATCTACGTTTTCTTCTCATATTTCTAAGATTTCTTATATTTGTCAACATTGTACGTCACATTCTTTTGTGTTATTAGATGAAATTGGAAATGGGACCGATCCATTAGAAGGGGCCAGTCTAGCCATTGCGATTTTAGAGTATTTAATGGAAAAAGGATGCACCATCATTACTTCAACTCATTATTCACAAGTAAAATCCTATGGAAAAGCCAGTGAAGTAGTTTTAGTGAGTAGTGTGGAATTTGATAGTTCTTCTTTACAACCGACTTATAAATATATTCCAGGAGTCAGTGGTGCGAGTTATGCGTTTTTGATTGCCGGAAATTATAAGATTCAAAATTCGATTTTAGATCGTGCAAAGTATTATAAAGAACAAAATGAAGAAGATGTACAGCGTCAACTGGAGAAATTAGAAAAACTTCAAAATGATGTTTTACTTGAAAAAGAGCGTTTTTCAAAGATGATTAAAGAGGCGCATCAGATTCAAAAAGAAGCAGTTGAAGAAAAGAAGAAATGGGAAAAGAAGAAAAAGGATTTTCAAGAGGACTATGAGAGTCGTCTTCTTGAATTATTAGAGGAAAAAGAAAAAGAAGCCAATGAAATTATTGATTCATTAAAATCTGAGCAAAAATCTCATAAACAAAGTGAGGCACTTCATCAGATTCATGTGATGCAACAAAAGAATCAGAAACAAGAAGAAAAAAAAGTGGATGAGTCTTTAAAAGTTGGAGACTATGTTCAAATTGAGAATTTGGCGAGTCATGGAGAAATTCTGGAAATTCGAAAAAAAGAAGCTGTGGTTTTGGTCAATGGTATGAAGATGAAAGTTAAAATGAATCGTCTTGAAAGAATCAGTCGTCCAAAGGTGCAAACAATCAAAAAGAAAATGCATCAAGATCGTATATTTACGCGTTTTCCTTTGGAATTGAATTTAATTGGAATGCGAGTAGAAGAAGGAATTCGTGAATTGGATCATTATATTGATCAGGCTGTGTATCATAAAGTCAAACAAGTACGTATTATTCATGGAATGGGTACAGGGGCTTTACGAAATGCAATCTGGAAGGAATTGGATTGTCATCCTATGGTGTTAAATAAAATGAGTGCGGGTCCATCGGATGGTGGATTAGGGGCTACAATTGTTTTATTGAAGTAGGTGGATTATGGAAGTTTCAAAGCATTTACAAGATAAACTGGCTTTATTACCGGATTGTCCGGGGTGTTATTTAATGAAAAATGAAAATCAGGATATTTTGTATGTTGGAAAGGCCAAGATATTAAAGAATCGGGTTCGTTCTTATTTTCATGGCGTTCATGATTATAAAACGACGAAATTGGTACAAAATATTCGGGATTTTGAGTTTATTGTTACGTCAAGTGAAAAAGAAGCTTTATTATTGGAAATTAATTTAATAAAGAAACATCGTCCGCCTTTTAATATTATGTTGATGGATGATTCTTCGTATCCGTATATTGCGATGAGCCAGGAAGAACATTTTCGTGTTTATACGACTAGAAATATAAAAAATAAAAAAGCTACGTATTATGGGCCTTATCCAAGTGCACAAAGTGCTACACAAATGGTACGTTTAATTCATACTTTGTTTCCTATTCGAAAATGTGATCATATGCCAAAAAAAGCGTGTTTATATTATCATATGCATCAATGCAAGGCACCTTGTATTCATGAAATCGATTCAAATGAAAATAAAGAAATGAAAAATTCTGTTCGTAAATTTTTACAAGGCGATACAAAAGAAATTTTATCGATGCTTCAAAGTCAAATGGAACAAGCTAGTGAGTTGTTACAGTTTGAAAAGGCACAACAAATTCTACAATCTATTGAAGCAATCAAACACATTGAACAAAAACAATTAATTGATTTTCAAGATGGAATCAACCGCGATGTTTTTGGGTTTTATGAAGACAAAGGCTATGTTTCTTTTCAGGGCTTCTTTATAAGACAAGGAAAATTACTGGAAAGAACTTTTGCGATTCAACCTATTTATGAAGACACCATGGATGCGTTTTTGAGTTTTATTATGCAATATTATCAAAATAATATAGTTCCAAAAGAAATATTAGTACCTAGGGATACGCCAATTGATATTCTAGCGGATTCTTTGAATACGAAAGTAAAAATTCCAATAAAAGGGGAAAAGAAAAAATTAGTGGATTTAGTGATTCAAAATGCGAAAGAAGCCCATGAACAAAAATTTGCTTTGGTGGAAAGAAAAGAAAAGGATTTACAATTAGCGAATCAGCATTTAAATGAAATTTGTCAAAAAGAAGTACATGTTGTGGAATTATTTGATAATTCACATTTATCTGGGACATATAATGTATCGGGTTTGGTCGTATATAAAGATGGACTTCCTGATAAGAATCAATATCGTCATTATCAATTAAAAGAAAAATATCGCTCAGATTTAGATAGTATGAAAGAAGTATTATATAGGCGGTATTTTCGTTTGTTGATGGAACAAAAAAAGTTTCCAGATTTGTTGCTGGTGGATGGAGGAAAGCTTCAAGTTCAAGTCGCAAAAGAAATTAAAAATGAATTGGATTTGCCTTTGTTGATTATGGGACTTGTTAAAGACGATAAACATACGACACGAGCTTTAATTAATGAAAATTTAGAAGAAATTGAATTAAAGAAAGAAGATCCATTGTTTTTTTTATTAACAAGAATGCAAGATGAAGTACATCGCTTTGCGATTTCGTATCATCGAAATTTAAGAAAAAAAGGAATGACTCAATCGATTTTAGATGGTGTCAATGGCATTGGACCTAAGCGTAAAAAAGCTTTAATGAAACATTTTAAGAGCGTGAAACAAATGAAACTGGCTTCATTAGAAGAATTAATGGAAGTTGTTCCTGAACAAGTTGCACAAGACTTATTTGAAGCCTTACATGAGTGATGTTATAATCGAGTTGAGGTAAGATTTTGAAATTAGATAAAAAAACATTTGTCGCACGTGTTCTTTTAATCGTTTTATGTATGTGCATTGCCACTTTATGTTATGTTCGCATGAATCAGTCTTATGATGCATTGGCAAGATATCCATATGTAAATGATGAAAATAGAGATATTTTATTAAAGTATTTAGATAGCGACGATATTAACTACATTATTAATCAACAAATTGAACCAGGGCAGTTTATGGATTTTATTGAATGTGAAGGATTTGATATTCATAATACGTTGTTGTATTCCAGTGCAAAAAAAAGCCAGGAAGAAGACAATCAGACAATCGTGAATTTTGTGAATCGTTATCGGTCTCATTTTTCTTTAAAATCTCTTCCTAATTTATTAAAGTATTATTCTTATACAGATTTAATAACGTTTTATGAAACGGAATGGATTTTAAATGAAGATATATCTTTAGTTTCAGATCTTTCAAATCCATTTGTGATTTTAGGATTAAAATATACAATTTATAAATATCAACCAGAAACTGTATCTTTTCAAAATATTCAAATTCGCCAAGTTTGTGTAGAAGATTTAAATGCGATGTGTGAGGATTATAAAAAAGTTATGGGAAAAGATTTAACATTTGAATGTGGTTATGAAAACTATGAAACCATTTTAAATCAATATAATTCTTTTCGAGAATCTTATCCTGAACAAGCGCATTTATATATGTCTACAGCCGGTCAAAATGAACTTCAATATGGATATTCTTTGATTGTTTCAGGTTTAAGTGAATGGATTGTTCAAAATTTAGAAAAAGAAGAAGGACAAGAAATTTCATATGTGAATGAAGAAACTATTGAGTGGTTAGAAGATAATGCATATCGATATGGTTTTGTGATTCGTTTTCCGCAAGGAAAAGAAGAAATCACAAATAAAGAATATAATCCTTATTTTTTAAGATATGTTGGAAAGAAAAATGCGAAAAAAATGTTTAAATCCAATTTATGCATGGAAGAAATGGAATTTAGTGATCTATGAAAGCCATTATAGTCAGTGATACACATTATCACAATGAATGTCTATATGAAATACAAGAACGCTATAAAGATGTAGATTACTTTATCCACTGTGGAGATTTAGAAGACGATCCCAGAGATTATCCAGAATGGATTGTTGTAAAAGGAAATTCAGATTATTTTCAGGGCATGCCTTCTTCTATTGTCTTAGAAATTGAAGGACATCGTATGTTAGTCGTTCATTCCCATAAATGTATCGCATATCGTCATTTAAGTCTTATTCACGATGCTTTGGTAAAAAAATGCGATATTGTTTGTTTTGGTCATACACATATTGCTGAAGCTTATAAAGAACAAGGCATATATATCATCAATCCGGGTTCTATCTGGTTTCCAAGAAGTAATAAACCAGGAAGCTATGTTTTGTTAGATATTCAAAAAAAGAAAGTAAAAGCACAAATTATATACAATGATGGAAACCAGGAATGGTTCACGAAGTAGGATCGTAAAGATCCTTTTTTCTTTGTCACTTTGTTATCACAATTAATTTTTTGTAAATAATATACGAATTAATGTAAATAATAACCAAAATAATAATTTCTAAATATGATAAGATGAAAGTATAAAAAGGAGAAATAAAGATGTTCAAACTGCGGAGTAACTTATAAAACAATTGAATATTATAAGGAGGATTTTTAAATGAATAAAAATACTACACAATACCCGCGGCAAAACAAGAATATCTTGAAATTATTGAACAGCTAAGACCCATTGATGATCTGTTCATGCGTATCTTGTTTCGAAACAATAAGAATTTATTAGAAAAGGTATTAAATATTGTATTGAATCAAACGGATATACAAATCAAAAGATATGAAATCCAAAAAGATCTAAAACAGGTGTTGTCTAAATCTATTGTTTGTGATGTCATTATTGAAGATACAAAAGGAAATATATACGATATCGAAATGGAAAGAAACAATGCCAAACCCGAAAGACTTCGCTACTATGCCAGTGTTCTGGATATCGAATATTTAAAGAAGAATATGAGATATGATGAATGCAGAGAAATCCATGTCATCTTTATAACAGAAGAAGATATCTATAAAAAGGGATTTCCAGTTTATCAAGTAGAAAGAACAATTAAACAATTAGATAACAGTCCATTTAATGATCGAATGCATTTAATGGTTGTCAATGGACAATATCGAGGAAGTGATGAGCTGGGTTTATTGATGTATGACTTTGGATGCAGTGATTATCGAGATATGAAAACGACAGAACTTAAAGAAGCTGTCAAACAACTCAAAACCGGAAATGTGGAGGAAAATGATATGTGTGAAGCTTTAGAACAATTTAGAAATAAAGCAATAGCGGAAGGTATGGCTCAAGGAATAGCACAAGGTTTATCTCAAGGAAGAGCAGAAGGGAAAGTTGAAGGAAAAGTCGAAGGAAAACTTGAAGAAAAAATGAAAATAGCTTATAAACTTAAAATGGAAGGAATGAGCGAAGAAAAAATCGCATCATTTGTTGAATGCAGTATATTTCAGG
>NZ_JBJEEY010000030.1:0-3103 GCF_051873555.1 Floccifex sp.
ATCGTGCTTGGCAAACAAACTTTAATCGTCATGTGGATAAAGGTGAAAAAGGATTAATGATTCTTGCTCCTGTAACGTATAAAGAAGATCGATTAATTAATAAAGTAGATGAAAACGGAAATGTTGAATTGGATGAAGCTGGTTCACCTATTCAAGAACAACGGCAAGTGAATGTGACTCGTTTTAAAACAACTACTGTATTTGATATATCACAAACTTCTGGTGATCCTCTTCCCTCTTTGATTCATGATTTAACGGGTTCTAATAATGAAGCTAAGGCAATCATTCAATCCGTGCAATCTATCTGTACAATTCTCATTGAATTTAAAACAGAAACAGAAGATTTGAATCTCATGACAGGAGCTAAGGGATACTATTCTCCTAAAGAAGATAAGATTGTGATTAATAAAGATTTGGAAGATCTACAAATTGCCAAAACATTAATTCATGAGTATGCTCACAGCCTGCTTCATAAACAAACAGATAAAAATCAAAGCCAACGAGAAATTGAAGCCGAATCGTTGGCTTTTGTATTATGTGATCATTTTGGACTAGATACTTCTGAATATTCATTTGGTTATATTGCTAGCTATGATGATAAAGATTTTGATGAATTGAAATCTATCTTAGTTAATATTCAAAGTACGGCTCATGAAATGATTGAACAACTAGAACCTGTATTCAAGGAGAAACTGCATATGATAGAAATGAAAAGTAAATATATAACACCATTAGAAATGGAACAAATGAATCATGATATTGTGATTCAAGTTTCTTCTTTGATGGAACAATATAAAGATGCATTAAATGATCCAAATGTATCCACTTCGGATATTCATGAAATGGTGGATCAACAAATCTATGATGTTATCAATAGTAAGCTTGAATATTCTGATCAAGCTTTTTTATTTGGAAACAATCACGACTATTATCAAACACTACGAACAATATGTTTTGAAGCATTCACGGATCCCAATTTTGATTTAAGTAAGAACTGGTTTATTGAAAATTCAATCGAACATAGAAACTATGAATTATTTGAACAGATTGCCCAACCATTACTTACAAATGATGCTTACTACATGAAATATGCAACACTTGGCTTTATGGATCTGAATGTGGAAATCATTGATGAAAATCGTTTTGCGATGGCTCATAACTATGAATTGAATGGAGATCTAATGGCTGATCCAGATATTGAATTTACAGTGGATAAAGATAACAGACTGCTCTATCCACAGTCTTATCAACAGGATAACCTTCAATTTTATGAACGAGTGGATGGTGATCCATTTCGTGCTAATGAACTCAATCGATTTATGAATCAGTGGATTCACAATATCCAGGAACAAAAATACAAAGTCGAAACGGTTTATACAGATGAATTCGAATTATCCACAAAAGAAAATCCAAGTGGTGTACGTAAGTTTTGTAAAGAACATGGAATTGCAAAAATGGCACCAAAAAACAAGGAGTTGGAAAGATGAGTCAACGATTTATACGAAAAGACGTTCTAGAAAAAGTAAGAACCTTATCTGCTTTTGATTATTTAAGAAACTATGCTCCAGACCTGTTAGTAAAAAATGGGAGAACAGATTATTATCATCGAGATCATGATTCCTTGCATTTTTCAAATGGAAAATGGTATTGGTGGTCACAAGGCAAAGGTGGAACATCTGCACTTGATTATTTGATTATTGTGGAAGGATATGAATTTAAAGATGCGTGTAACTATTTATCAGATTTAATGAATGTGAGTGCACCAGTTACCACTTATTATCATCCAAAACCTGTAAAACCATTTGAATTACCTATTAAAGATAAGAACAATGATTTAGTGATTCGTTATTTATGTGAAATTAGAAAAATCGATAAAGGAATTGTGGATGATTTCATATCCAAAGGAATGATTTATCAATCCGCTAACTTCAAGAATGCAGTGTTTGTTGGATATGATAAAGATAAACCAGCGTATGCATTTAAACGAAGTATCTTTAAAAATTTTAAATTGGATCATGCTGGAAGTAATAAAGCATTTAGTTTCAACTACACAAATGTAAATAATGATGTTCTTCATGTGTTTGAAGCAGCTATTGATTTATTATCCTATATGACTCTTTTGAAAATGGATGAAATGGATTATACCGAATTTAATTATCTGTCTCTTGCCGGAGCCAGTGATAAGATTACGAGTAAATCAGAAGCGGATATTCCTATTGCACTAAAAGCGTATTTAGAAAGAAATCCAAATATCAAAACAATTATCTTCCATCTAGATAATGATGAAGTTGGTATTGGTGCAACAGCAAAAATCATTTCTATTCTGAATTCAAAATATCAATGCATAGATGAACATCCAACTTCTTATAAAGATGTAAATGAAGAATTAATTCATAAAAATTCGTTACTATCGACATTTTTTTGATTTTCTGTTGGTTACAAATTATTTTAACTTCTGAATTCTTACAGGAAGCTCTGCAAAAGGATGAAATCAAATAAATGTTTATAGATAACAATGTTGCGTCTAAAGAAGCAATCAAAGATTTCCTAGAAGATGTGCAAAAGCGACCTGGAAAACATTAAATTCTATATTAGAAATTGCATTGCAAACACTTTATAATCTTTCACGAGGTGATAAAACAATTGAAAGATTTTGAAGGCATTGTTTTATTAAAACAAGATGGAACTGGATGGGAAGATACACTTTATTTATATGCTGCAGATATCCCATCTTTGAACATTAAACAATGTGGTGCTCTTATTATGAGCAAATACTATGTGCAATCGATTTTAAATTTACAAGCTCCTTTAGACCGGATGATTCCTGTTTATCCAATTGATTATCGAACAGAGCAGAATTTCAAAGGAACAGAAATAGAAAAACAAAAGCTAGATAACTTACTTCTTCTAGTAGCAAAAGCAATAGGAATCAAACTGTTTTTGAATCGTGAAATACCAGAAGTATTAGTGCTTCCTTGGGAAACACTAGAATCAGAATTTGATTGTTAGAATTGGAGTCATAGATGAAACAAAAAAATCTTAAACAATTATCAGAAAAAGAATTTCTTGAACGATTAGAAAAATCAAGAAAGCAATCTAAAGA
>NZ_JBJEEY010000031.1:0-15715 GCF_051873555.1 Floccifex sp.
ACTATAATATTGGCCGTACAGATCAGATATTAACACTTCCATTATATATGGCATTTTTATTAACAGAAGTATAACTTTTTGTCTTTCCCCTAGAAAAATGTAAAAATAGTCTAAAAGTATCCTATTGAAGTCAAAGCAGAACTAAATCTAAAATCAAAAAGTATGAATACTGTACTAAATGATAATAAAGACATGGAGGGATGGAGATTTTCAATGTCTTTGTATCGAGAATTCAAACAAATTATAAATATTCCTTTATATGATGTAGAAGAATGGTTGTTGATGAAAAAGTGTAAATAATTGTGTTAATATTATAAATAAAAATATATAATATAGATATAACTATGAAAAGGAGAACAAAATGAAAGTATTAACACAAAAAGAAACAGAAGTTATGAATATTTTATGGAAAGAACATCCATTATCGGCTTCTCAAATCCAGAAAAGATACAGTGAATTAAGTATCTATTCTATTCAACAATTAATTCAAAGATTGATGAAAGCTGAATTTATCAAAGTTGATTTCATTGATTACTCTGGTAAAAAATTATCTCGTTTTTTTACACCTAATGTTTCATTACCAGAATATATTCATTATTTACTCGGAGATGAAAAACAGAATATTTTGAGTACAGCAGCGTATTTAGTTCAAAATAGTACAAGTATAGAAACATTAGAAAAATTAGAAGAATGTATTCAGAATCGTTTGAAGGAGATAGAATCATAATGATTTTATCTTTTTTTGTTTATATATTGATAAAATAATTAATAATAGTTATAATAATTATAAAGATAGCGTTATCAAAGTGGAGGTTAATAGAAATAGTTTATTGGAAAGAAAATTTGATTATGAAATATCTGTTTTGTATTAACTTTCTAGACTGGAGGTTGTTATGACGGATGAACAAAGAAGAATTATTGAAAAACTGAATAAAGATAATGAACATCTCAATGATGCGCATAAATCCTGGGTAGAATATTCAAAGGGAAGAATATTAATTGGTTTATTGGCTGTTGTTGTTTTGTTGATATTGATTTTTAAATAATAATTAAAAAGGAATTTTCGTTTTTGAAAATTCCTTTTTCTATTGACCATTTACTTAAGATGAATTTGTTTTGATGCGATGGACTTCATGGGTTTAATTGAAAGTATACAAACAAGGATTGTTAAAATATCCGCTATGGGTTGGGCAAAGTAGATTCCTTTAACTTCAAAGAGTTTTGGTAATACGATAATAAAAGGAATATAGAAAAGTCCTTGTCGTATCATAGATAAAAACAATCCATAAGTAGAGGCTCCAATGGTTTGGAACGTAATGGTCATCATATAACACAAACCAAATGCGATATATAAAATCACTTGGCTGATTAATAAATTTTTTCCGTAATCCACTATAATTGGATTTCGATTAAATAATAAAATCAATTGTTTTGATAAAAGTATATATACAATCGATATAAGAATCGTTAACAACAAAGATCCTTTTAAAGCAAAATTAACACATTGATGAAAACGATCTTCGTCTTTGGCTCCAAAGCTATAAGCAGCTACGGGCTGATAGCCTTGCATAAATCCCATAACTACGTAACATCCAATTAAAATCAGTCGTTGAACAACACCATAAGCGGCAATGATTTCATCGGCATTCATTAATGGTTTAGCGGCTAAGTTTGTTAAGGAAGAAGCTACAGACAAACAGATTTGAATAACGGCTGTAGGTATTCCAATCGTTGCTACTTGTTTAATGAAAGTAAAACTTGGTTTAAAGTTATGAATGTCAATTTTAATAATGGATCGTTTAGTAAGATAGAACCACAATAAAATAAAGAACGTTACAAACTGAGATACTGTTGTAGCCATAGAAGCACCTTTTACACCCAATCCAAATCCAAAATCAAACATGAAAAATGGATCTAAGACAATATTTAAAAAAGCACCTGTAATAACCGCAATTGAAGAAATACGAACCGATGATTCAGCACGGGCAGTGCAGTTCATACTTTGGGCGGGTAAATTGGCTAAAGCCGCAATAAACATCCAGAACGCATAGTCTTTAGCTAATGGTAAAGAGGTTTGTGATGCGCCAAAGAATGTCATAACAGGTTCAATAAAAAGAATGCCAAAAACACATAAGATAATTCCAATAATCATGGAAATCAATAAAATTGTTGTAACAGTTGTAGAAGCTCCTTTATCGTCTTTAGCTCCTAATTGTCTTCCACATAAAACACCAGCACCTGCTGCAAATATATTTTCAATGGATACCATAATCAATAATAAAGGAACAGTAACACCTACAGCAGTTAAAGCAATGTCACTATGTAACATACCAATATAAGCTGTATCCACAATGTTATAGATGGCTTTTGCTAATAGAGCTAACGTTGCTGGTATGGCAAGTTTTACTATGGCTTTGGATGGTTCTTCATTTGTTAGAATGGAAGTATTTTTCAAATTAATTTCCCCTTTCTACAATTCCATACAATAAAATGTCAATGGCTTTGTGGCATTTTATTTCATGGTCGTCAAAGGAATCCTTTGAATATGGATACGACACATTCACAAAGTTTTGAAAGTCTTTAAATGAATTCAGTATATCTTCTCTGGACATATTATTTCGAATTGGAATTCGATCCAAAATGGAATTTAATATTTCTGTATTAAATTCATCAAATTCTTTTTTTGCCTGTGCAATTTCTTTTAATAGTTTCTTTGGTGGATTCATCACGGCTTCACAGAAAATAGATTGATAAATTGGATGTTCTTTAAAAAACAGCATACGAGTTTTGAAATAATATTCTAATTCAATGTTTGGGTTTTCATTGCGTATTACATGTGTTTTTAAATAATTTGTTAATAAAGAAAAACATTCTTCTACACAATATAAATATAATTCGTCTTTGGATTTAAAGTAGTGATAAATAATTCCTTTTGAAATGAATTGTTCACTGCAAATTGTATTTAAAGAACTTCCTTTATAGCCTTCTTTTGAAAATTCATTTAAAGCACCGTCAATAATTTTTCGCTTTGTCATTTGATTTTTTTCTTCTCGTTTCATAGGATCCTCAAAAAATTGACCACATGGTCTATAATACTTTAACAAAAATAAATCACTTGGTCAATTTATAAAGTAAAATGGTTGTATATTACTTGAAAAATGCTTTGTATGCATAGACATTTGTTATTTCATAGAGGTATAATTACTTTGATTTGAGAGATTGTATTGGAGGATATATGACAGAACAAGAATTAAAGAAGCTGTCGCGTAAAGAGTTGCTGGAAATGTTGATTATGCAATCAGAAGAGCTTGAATCAACAAAGAAAAAATTAGCCAATGCCAAGTCAAAGTTACTGGAAAAAGAGATTTCCATTGATAATGCAGGTTCCATTGCCGAAGCGGCTTTACAGGTAAATGGTGTATTTGAAGCAGCACAGGCGGCTTGTGAACAATATATAGATAATATTAAGAATTTAAGTAAGCGACAAGAAACCATTTGTGATCAAAAAATGAAGGAATGTGAACAACAAACACAGAAAATGTTAAAAGATGCACAAATTGAATGTGATATGATGCGGGCTAAGGCAAAAGTAGATGCTGAGTCATATTGGAATGAAGTTCGTTCTCGTTTGGAAAACTTCTATAAAGAATATAATGAACTTCAAAAGATTTTACCAATTAAGGATCAATAAATATGAAAAAGGTAGAAATACCCGATGTGGAATTATTAAAAAAAGAATTAGAACGCGTTCAATATAAATCAAAATACAGATCCGTTCTTCGATCAACTATTTATATGTTGATTGTTGTAGCAGCTATTGCGGTATTAATTGCGACTACGTGGTTACCGGTTCTACAAATCTATGGATCGAGTATGACTCCAACGTTAACAGAAGGAAATATTGTAGTTTCGATTAAGGGGTCTAGTTTTGAACAAGGAGATTTAATTGCGTTTTATTATGGAAATAAAATCTTAGTCAAAAGATGTATTGCTACACCTGGACAATGGATTGATATTGATGAAGATGGAAATGTCTATGTCGATGGAAAGAAATTAAATGAACCTTATGTACAAGACAAAGCCATAGGAGACTGTGACATTAAATTACCGTATCAAGTCCCAGAAGGAAGATACTTCTGTATGGGCGATCATCGATCAACATCTGTGGATTCAAGAAATTCCAGTGTGGGATGCATAGCCGAGGAACAAATTATAGGAAAAATCTTTTTCAGGATTTGGCCTTTAAATGATATTTATTATTTTGAATAGAACAGGAGGAAAAAGATGAAACATATGAAACAGTTGAAATATGTTTTAGCTGGTATTGTAGCTTTAACAACTGTTTTTGCGCTCATTCGACCTGCTATTACATTAGAAACTATTTGTGGAAAAGAAGAACATATACATTCAGATAATTGTTATAAAGTAACACAAGAAACCATTGTTGATACATCAATTGATTGTTCTTATGATTCTTTACATGTTCATGTTCATTCTCCAAGCTGTTACAACCAAGACAATGAATTAATTTGTGGATACGCTGATTATATTATTCATGAACATAATGAAGATTGTTACAACGAAAACAATGAATTGATTTGTCCTTTACCAGAAATAAAAGAACATAGCCATGACAGTAGTTGTTATGACAGTGAGAATCATTTAATTTGTGGACAACAAGAAATCATTGAACATAAACACAACAGCAGTTGTTATGATCAAGAAGGAAATTTAATCTGTGAATATCCTGAATTAGAAAAACATGTTCACGATGAAAACTGTATCACAAAAACAGAAAGAATATTAGAAGACAAAGAACTTATTTGTACAAAAGAAGAACACGTACACACAGAAGAATGTTATCCTGATGAAACTGACATTGAACAAGTGATTTCTATGATTGATTCTTTAGAAAGTAGTGATGAAATAAAGAATCAGTTGGATGCACAAAAAGAAGATAAAGATGCTTATAATGTATATCTTCAAAATATTCAAAATCAGGTTTTGAATGTCCAAAATGCATATAATCAATTAACAGAAGATCAAAAATCAAAAGTCACAAATTTCAATAAATTTAATGATTTGTTGTGGATATTAGATGAAGAAATGATATTGGATCAGGAATCTGTCTTTGTTTCTGAATTAAATGCTACAAATGTAAAAGTAAATGATGAAGAAGCTATTTACGCAAAAGGAAAAGATGAAATTGATTATGAAATTCAAGTAAATGTGGATTCTTATGTAACTGGTTTCTATAAAGAAGGAAAAATTAAAATTGAAGTCACTCTTCCTGTAGATGAAAACAAAGCTGTTTTTGATTTAGATCAAATGACTTGGTTAGAAGAGCCACAAGTTATAAAAGAAGAGAATCAACAAATTTTAACAGCTTATAAGTTAATTGAAGCAGAAAATGAAAGTGCAATTCCTTCTTCTTTTACAGATTCTATTGTTTTAGATGTAAAAGAAATTGAAGAAGAACAAAATGTATCTTTAGTAGTTCATGCCTCTAATGAAGAAA
This sequence comes from Floccifex sp., assembly GCF_051873555.1. Classification (GTDB taxonomy): domain Bacteria; phylum Bacillota_I; class Bacilli_A; order Erysipelotrichales; family Erysipelotrichaceae; genus Floccifex. The sequence continues at coordinate 5,519 of NZ_JBJEEY010000031.1, forward strand.
AAGATGAAGGATTAACTGTTCAAACTAAGACAATTCAATTGGTAAAAAGCTATACAAAAGAAGAAAAAGAACAGTTGTATCAAGATTTCTTAAAAGAATTAGAAACTCTTTCAAAGGACCAGTTAGAAGAATTCGCAAAACGTGTTCAAGTTTCCTATGATAAGGGCTACTTAACAAAGTCTTCTTATGAAAGTCTAAAGAATAAAATCAATGAATTATTGAATAAAGATACTGATGTTGTTGCAGAACCAGCGATTGGTACAAACTGGATGGCTTTGCGAGATAGTGGATATTTTGAAGAATATAGTCAATATTCGACTTACTCACAAAGAAGAAGTGTAAGAAGTGCCGTTGTTTCAACTTATGATTTAAATGATGAAGTATCACAAACAACATCCAATCCTTCGGATGTTCAAGTTGTTGAAAAAGGCGGAACAAATGCATCTGACGATGGATCTGTTTCTGTCAGCAAAACAATAAATGGAACAGACTTAGAAAATGTTTTTGATATTACTTTACAAGTTCAAACAAGTACAAAAATTGATGAAATCATACAAGAACCAGATATGGCTATTGTGATTGTAATGGATATATCCAATACAATGAATTCTAATTTTGGTGGTGTTACTCGATATCAGGCAGCTATGACTTCGGCTGAAAATTTCTTGGATCAATTTGCAGCTAATAATTCATTAGGTATTAGTAAAATTGGTTATGTTGCCTTTAATACAGATGCCCATCAAATATTTGGACTTCAATCTTGTAAAACGCAAGATGAAGCAAATGCTTTAAAAAATACAATGCGTACACAGACCGGAAGTATTATTAATGCAGCTGGATATAGTGATTCTCATTCACGTTTCACAAATATAGAAGCCGGACTTGCCATGGCGAGTGATATGTTGAATGGAGTTTCCAATAAAAATAAATATATCATTTTCTTAAGTGATGGATTTCCGACTACTTATATAAGTAGTGGCTATTCAGGATATGATCCATATGATTCAAATGGAACACGTTTTAAAGACCGTGTTTTAAATAAACCTTGTTCATATGGAACAAGTTATAGCGATGAAGCAGCTATTCGAGCTCGCCAAAAAGCAACGTTTATAAAAGAAAATTTGAAAATTAAAATTTTTTCTATTGGTGTAGATGTTGCAGGGCAAACAATTCAAAAATATATTACACAAAGTGAGAACGCAGATGGATTTTCAGTGGTAGATCGAACAGGAACCACTTATGAAATAGGAGAGGCATCAAGTACAGAAGCCTATAAAAATTGGTTGAGGAATTCAATAGGATCTGGTTATTACTATGATAGTACGGATTCAGATAGATTAAATAATGCATACAACCTGATTTTTGCAGAAATCAAACATCAAACTGAACAGTCAACAATTGCGGATTGGGTCGCCAGTGATCCGATTCCTTCTCAAACACATCAATATGTAGAATTTATTGGTTTCTATAATAAAACGCCAGAATTAGTAGAAGGTTCTTTAAACGGATCATATGTCGAAAATGGTGAAAATACAGCATCTTTTTCTAATAACGAAATCACATGGAATTTGAAACAATCTGGATATACAACTTCTACAAGTAATAACACAACATGGTATACCTATGAATTAGTATATAGAGTTCGATTAGAAAACGAACGAAACGAATTTATAGAGAAAACTGATACAGAAGAAGATTCAAATGAAGAAGACAGTAATGGTATATATCCAACAAATGATACAACAACTTTACAATATAAAAACGTCATAGACGATAATGGAAATGTAACAATGTCATCGGATCAGACAATTGAATTTCCAATACCTTCAGTAAAAGGATATTTATGTGATTTAACATTCACAAAAGTAGATGCAACTACAGCACAGACCCCATTAAATGGAGCAATATTCACATTAGTACACGTCACAAAAAATTGTGGTAAATGTAGAGGAGATGGAACTTCAATCTTTATTTCTGATCAGATAGTTACTTCGAACAAGGATGGAATTGTTACATTCACAAACATTCCTTCTGGACACACATATACTTTATTAGAAACAGAAGCACCAAATGGATATTCTCCAACATCAAATACATATAGTGTAGTTGTCTCATACGATACTTTAACAGTTTATGTGAATGATTCAACAGGAGAAAGTGTTGAATGGAATGGAAAAGTTGTGAATCATGAGCAACATATATTACCAAGTACTGGTGGACCTGGAGACTGGTTATATATAGGAAGTGGAATAGGATTAATTATGATAGCTGGATATTTTCTTATTAAGAGAAGAATTCACGGAAAGGAGGATATTCCCTCTTAAGAAAACGAAAACATATAAATAATAAGATTTAAGATTAGGAAAGAGAATTTGTAATGGGAAAGGGAAATAAAAAAGAAAGGTAAAAAATTTAAGATGAAGAGAATGAAAAAATTATTAGGAATCTTATGTTCATTTATGCTGGTATTAGGTATGAATGTAACACCTGCATTTGCAGAAGAAACAACATATTCCATTACAATTAATAACAGTACAGAAGGACATACATATGAAGCTTATCAAATCTTTACTGGAGATTTGTTAGAAAAAAAAGATAATGAAGGTAATGTTACAGATAGAATATTATCAAATGTTACCTGGGGTTCAGGCGTAAATGGAGAGAAAACATTAACAGCTTTAAAAGCTTTAGAAAACAGTCCATATGATAGTTGTTCTACAGCTGAAGACGTAGCAGATAAATTAGCTACATTCTCAGATGATAGTACCGAATTAGATGCTTTCGCAAAAGTAGTTGGTACCAATTTATCATTAACTGTAGCTGGTTCTACAAGTACAGTAACAAATAGTAAATACGAAATATCAGGATTAGCAGCTGGTTATTATTTGATTAAAGATAAAGATGATTCATTAAATAATAAAGATGATGTTGCAACTAAATTTATATTAAGAGTTGTTGGAAATGTTGAAGCAAATCCTAAATCTAATAAACCATCTATTGATAAAGTCATCGTTAATGCAGATACTTCTAACGGAAAAGGTACAGCACAAGATGTTGGTAGTGTTGTTCAATTTAAATTGACTTCTAAGGTTCCTGCAATGGATGGATATGATACATATACATATATTGTAAATGATAAAATGTCAGCAGGTTTGACATTTAATAATAATGTAGCTGTAACAATTGGTGGAACTTCATACACTGATTTCGAAGTGACTCAAAATGGTCAGTCTTTTACAATCACATTCAATAACTTTATCAATCAGAAGTCAAATGCTGGAAAAGATATCGTGATTACATATTCTGCAACAATCAACGAAAGTGCTTTAACAACAGATAAAGAAACAAATACAGTAAATTTGGAATACTCAAACAATCCAAATGACAGTACTTCTAAAGGTAAAACACCTGATAAAGTAGTATATGTATATGATTTTGATATCGTAATTGATAAATATACAGTAAATGAAACAACAGAAATTCGTTTAGCGGGTGCTAAATTTGTATTGTATAAAACAGTTGATTCAAAGAATTTGTATTATTTCTGTGACAAAACATCTAAAGAAGTAAACTGGGTTGAATTGGTTGATGATGCAGTAGCTGCAGCAATCAAAGAGGGTACTATTACTGAAGTCACAACAGATTCTAATGGTGCTGCAAAATTCCAGGGATTAGATTCAGGTACTTATTATCTACATGAAACTGAAGCACCAGCTGGATATAACTTATTAAAAGAAGATGTAACAGTTACTATCAATGCTACTTATGGTGAAGATGGACAAATCACTTCAAGTTCAGCTACTTCTACAAATAATGGACAATACCAACAAACACAAGGAATTATAAACAAAGCTGGTGCTGAATTACCTTCAACAGGTGGAATGGGTACAACTTTATTCTATGTAGCTGGTGCTGGTTTAGTATTAGTGGCGGTTGTATTATTAATTACTCGTAAGAGAATGAATTAAAACCAATGAATTATTATGAATCAGGAAAGGATTTTTCCTTTCCTGGATTCAATGGTGAGGAGAACTTTACATGAAAAAATCAAAGTTCATAAATGTCCTGTTGGTTTTGATACTTCTTGTAGGGCTGTCCTTACTATTGTATCCATCGTTGAGTGATTATTATAATTCATTTCATCAGACGCAGGCTATAACGGATTATTCAATACAAGTATCAAAATTAGATGCAGAAACACATGATCGAATTCTTCAAGATGCGATTGAATACAACAAAGAATTGTTTGAAAATGGGATTCAGAATATATCGGAATCAAAATATGAAAAACAATTAAATGTATCGGGTACTGGTGTTATGGGTTATATTGAGATTTCAAAGATTCGTTGTTCTTTACCAATATATCATGGAACTGAAGACGAAGTTCTTCAAACTGCCATCGGACATATTGAATGGTCTTCTTTACCAGTTGGTGGAGAAAGTACGCATTGTGTTTTATCGGGGCATAGAGGTTTACCGAGTGCGAAGTTATTTTCAAAACTGGATCAACTAGAAGTAGGAGATACTTTTGTATTACGTGTATTAGATGATGTATTAACATATGAAGTGGATCAAATATTAATTGTGGAACCACAGGAAATCAATTCCCTTCAAATTGAAGAGGGAAAAGATTTATGTACTCTAGTTACTTGTACACCTTATGGAGTCAATACCCATCGATTACTGGTTCGAGGACATCGAATTGAGAATTTAGAGGATTCAATGTATGCACGTATTACAGCAGATGCCACACAAATTGATTCTATGATTGTAGCGCCTGTTTTATTTATTCCGTTATTATTAATTTTAATTATTGTTTTATTGATTCCTAGAAAGAAAGGAGACAAATAAAGTGAAGAAATATAAAAAATTATTATTGGGTTTATTTCTATGTTGTCTGTTTTTTCCTTTGACAATCCAGGCAGCCGGGAAAATAAATAAGGAACAAGATGTTTCTTTGACTTTATCTTGTTCTCATGAAAATGTACCATTCTATCTATATTATGTAGCTTCCATTGATGAATATGGAGAATTAAGTGTCAATTCTTCTTTTTCGGATTTCAATGTCAATATTACCGGAAAAAACGATGAAGCATGGAATGATTTAGCTTTAACTTTAGCTGGTTATGTGGACCAGGAACAGATGGTTCCAGCTGCTTCTAAAAAAACAGATGTAAATGGTGTAGTAACATTTCCTTCATTGGATCAGGGACTGTATCTGATTTGTTCTGAAAAGGTATCTTCCAATGGCATGATCTATCAGACAAGTCCAAGTATGATTCTTCTTCCTTCTCTGGATGATATCAACAATGACTGGGTCTATGATGTGAATGTGATTCCAAAGGGAGAAGAAATCGAAGATACGAATACATCTATTAAAGTTCAAAAAGTATGGAAAGATGCAGGTAATGAAAAGAGTCGTCCATCTTCAATTATGGTACAGCTGTATAAAGATGGAGAAATCTATGATTCCATCACATTGAGTGAAGAAAACAACTGGCAGCATATATGGGAGAACTGTTCAACGAAATCGAATTATACACTGGTGGAACAGAAACTGGATGGCTATAGTGTAGTGGTATCCAAAGAAGGAATTACGTATTTAATTACGAATACGTATAAAACAACAACTCCTTCTGTACCCAATAAAAATATTCCATTTACTGGACAGTTATGGTGGCCTGTACTTGTTCTAGTCACGTTGGGTCTAGTCTTTATTGTGATTGGATTGATCAGGAGAAGACAAAATGAAGGGTAGGATATGGATTCGTATAGGGTTATTATGCATCGTAATAGCCCTTCTTTTAAGTTCTTATAATTTATATCACACTTGGAATGCTTGTATTCAATCACAATCAGCTGTCAATGAAATTATTCCTTCTTTGGAATATGAACCACTGGTTCAAGGAGAAATAGAAGACTATATATTAAATCCAGATATGGATTTACCTAAAAAAGAAATCAATGGAAATATCTATGTAGGTATTATTCAAATACCAGCATTACATTTAGAATTACCGGTATTATCGGAATGTAATGATTCTAATTTAAATATTGCACCTTGTCGATATACAGGAACTTGTTATAAGAATAATTTCATTATTGGTGCTCATAATAGTTATTATCATTTTGGTAATATTAAAAATCTAAACCAAGGAGATACTATTACTTTTATTGATATGAAAGATCGTAAATTTGAATATCAGGTCGCAGGTATTGAAATATTAATGCCAAATCAAGGTGTTGAACTAGAAAGTGGAGACTGGGATTTGTCTTTATTTACTTGTACATGGGCTGGTTATTCCAGAGTTATTGTTCGTTGTATGAAAGTCTGAAAAGACTTTTTTATTTTTGTGTAATACAATAAAAGTAAAGAAAGGAGAAAGTTCATGACAAAATATGAATCTTTGTTTACGCCCTTTTCAATTGGAAACTGTGAAATTAAGAATCGATTTGTTTTAGAGCCAATGGAAGGAACCAATATCATTGATTGGCTGCAAGAAACAAAATTTAGAGGCAATGAAGTACATGATTACTATATTGAAAGAGCTAAAAATAATATTGGATTGATTATCCCAGGTATGATTCCTTTACGTAGTATGCTCAAAGCCAAATGGTTACCAGATCATCCAGAAGTATTCAAGGATGTAAAGCCATTAATGGATGAAATTCATTCCTATGGGACCAAAGTCTTTTTTCAAATTGGTGCAGGATGGGGAAGAGCTTTAACCGCAAATGACATGTTTCAAAAAATCAATGGAAATAAAATCTTGAAAAATATTTGTAAGCCAGTATTAAATATGGACAAGCTATTGATTTCTGTTAGTGACAATCCCAATCGCTGGTTAGATACGATAGAACATCGTGCCCTGACAAAAGAAGAAATCCATGAATTTGTACAAGGTTATGCCACAGTAGCAAAATATTGTAAAGATGCAGGGGTAGATGGAGTAGAAGTTCATGCGGTACATGAAGGATATTTGATGGATGAATTCACAACACGTTATACCAATCATCGAATTGATGAATACGGAGGATCGTTTGAAAATCGATATCGCTTTGCCAAAGAAGTCGTAGAAGCCATTAAAGAAACATGTGGAAAAGATTATCCTGTTTCTATTCGCTTCTCAGTTTGTTCCAAAACAAAAGGATTTCAAAAAGGAGCGGTTCCGCAAGATCATACCTATATAGAAGTCGGACGCGACTTAGAAGAAGGCATTAAAGCTGCTAAGTATTTAGAACAAGTTGGATACGATATGTTGAATGCCGATAATGGAACGTATGACGCCTGGTATTGGTCACATCCACCTGTATATATGCCATTAAACTGTAATCTAAATGAAGCTATGGAAATTAAACCATATGTTAATATACCAGTTGTTTGTGCAGGAAGAATGCAAGCAGATGCTGCTGATTTTGCGATTCGTGAAGGAAAATTAGATGGAATAGGAATTGGACGACAATTTTTAACCGATCCAGAAACAGTCACAAAAATATATGAAAATAGAGAAGAAGATATTCTTCCTTGTATTTCATGTCATAATGTTTGTTTACCAGTGGCTTTGGATGCCAAAAAAGGTGTAGCACTGGATATGGAATCGGCAGCGACTCAAGGCCATTGTGCCTTAAATCCAGTTACTTTCTGTGAAAAGAAATATCAACTCAAAAAAGCTGAGCAACCTGAAAATATTGCGATTGTGGGTGGAGGAATTGGCGGAATGTGTGTTGCCATTATTTTAAAGAAACGAGGCCACAATCCAGTTATATATGAAAAATCCAATCAATTAGGTGGAGTATTTATCGCAGCCAGTGCTCCTTCTTTTAAAGAAAAAGACAAACAACTATTAAAGTGGTACACCCGACAAATTCAGAACTTAGATATTAAAGTGCATTTCAATACAGAAATACAAGACATACAAAGTTTAACCGAAGAAAAAGTTATTATTTGTACAGGTGCAAAAGCTAAAAATCTTCATATTGAACAATCAATAGAAGCCATTGACTATTTGAAAGGAACAGAAGTTGGAAATAATGTTTTGATTATTGGAGGAGGCTTAACTGGATGTGAAATTGCGTATGACTTAGCTCTAAAAGGAAAGAAACCCGTTATTCTTGAAATGCAAGAAGACATATTAAAAGTCAAAAACCTTTGTATGGCCAATTCCAGTTGTCTAAAAGATTTATTGGATTATTATCACGTACCAGTTTTTGTTCAATCTATGTTTGTATCCTGGGACGGAAAACGAGCCACAATTTCTACACCAGAAGGCGATAAAATCATTTTATGTGATTCCATCATTACATCTTGTGGATATATTTCCAATCCATTACAAATCACAAACGAACAAAAACGAATGTACAATCGACAACAAAAACGAAACAAAAACAGAGCCAATCATCAATTACCAGAACCAGCTTTTATTGAAATGGAAAACAAGAAAGTCTATTTATTAGGAGATTGTAACGAGGTAGGAAATCTAAAAACAGTTATCTGGGCAGCGTATGATTTAGCTTATAAACTATAAAAAGGCACAGCGTGCCTTTTTATATGGAAGAAACAGGTAATAATAAAATTCCATCATTCAAAATTGAAACCTTATCACATGTACAAACAATCGCATTTTTCCCAGAAATCAAATTTGTGTTTGATAATTTTTTGAATCCTTTTGTAGCACTTACATTAAAAGACTGACCTGTTTTGATTTCAATACAAGATAATTTCCCATCACGAATCAGGACAAGATCCACTTCATTTTGATCGAAATCACGATAATAATACATTGTTTGTGAAATACCATCATTCATATAGGATTTTCGTATTTCATTAAAAATAAAAGTTTCAAAAAAACGGCCCTTTAAAAAACTATTTTGTAAAGTTTGAGCAGAATCAATTCCACAAAGATAGGCAGCCAAACCCGTATCAAAAAAATACAATTTTGGTCTTTTGACTACTCTTTTCATAATGGAATTTTCATTATATGGCTCAACTAAATAAATAATACCTGTTTTTACTAAAACCGAAATCCATGTTTTAATCGTATTTGTCACAACACCCACTTGTTTCGCATAATTATCATATATAAGTTCTTGTCCTGTATTAGATGCCAGTAACTTTAGAAAATTGATGAATTTCATTTCATCTGAAATATTTAATATTTCTTTTAAATCTTTTTGAAGATACGTTGAAATATAAGAAGAATAAAAAGAGTGTGTTTTTAAATCCAAATCATCATATAAAACAGGAAAAAAACCTCGAATGATATATTGAAATGCTTTTGTTTCATTTATTGTATATCGATTTGCTCTTTTTGAATTTTCGATTAAATCAACACAAAAAGGAATATTATTCATTTTTAAAATCTCATTCAAAGATAAATTATTCATATCTAAGATACAAACTCTTCCAGATAAAGATTCTTTGGCATCTTTCACTAGTTTACTTCGTTGAGAACCAGAAAGAATATACATTCCATTGCTTTCTTTATTTCCTCTTTCCAGTCTTGATTGATTCACAATAGCCTCAATTTCAGGAAACAATTCAGGTGCTCTTTGTGCTTCATCAATAATAAGAGGATAAGAATGGATATCCAAAAAACTTTTTGGATCATTTTTCGCAAGTGCCAGTTCTAAAGAATCATCCAACGTTACATAGGAAAACCCAAATTCTTTATTTAGAATCGTATGATACAATAAAGTGGATTTACCAATTTGACGAGGACCGGTTAATAAAAGAATCGGAAAATGTTTTATTTCTTCAATTATTTGATTACTTATAAATCTAGGAGTCACACAATCACCAACTTTCGTATTTTTTGCATTAACACTGCATATTTTACGATAATATTATGCAAATCCGAAATAATTTTTTCAACTTTCAATATATGTTATATAATGAATTTGAAGGAGGCAATTTATGAAAAAGTCAGATATATTCATGATTGTATTTGGTTCCTTTATTGTGATTGCCTGTTTTATTGGATATTTATATTTTCATTTCGATGAAAGACTATTGTATATCCTTTCTGGCATTATATTTGCGATCATTGTTCTTTATTTTTATATTCGAAATTATAAAGACAGTAGCTATGGAGCCAAATTTCACAATCGATACTAAAAAAGAAACGGATTTTTCCGTTTCTTTATTGTACGACAGGCAGTCGTGCTTATAGTTGATAGTAGCTTACTAACTATCAACTG
>NZ_JBJEEY010000032.1:0-3021 GCF_051873555.1 Floccifex sp.
ATTTGTACCATTGATAGTTTTTGTCAAAATTTAGTGAAAACATATTATTATAAAATTCCCATTTCCTTAACAATGGCAACTACTGTGGGAAGTGAGTCTATGCTTCATAAAGCATTTGAACAAGCGCTTTGTCTGGCAATGGATGAATATCCTGTTCAAAGAGTGGTTGACTTAAAGTTATATTTTAAAGCTTTCGGAAAAGATGATTCTTATATTCAAAAAGTTATTGAACAAATCATCGATGTTGCCAATTCAAAATCAAATGCCGATGAATGGTTTGATTCTATTCTTTTGAATTATCAAACCATTGATACAAAATCTTTATCCTGGTTTTTTCAGTTTTTTAAAGAAAAAATGGAAGCTATGATTGATATTCTCTATTCTTTTATTGAAAAAGTAGAGGAAATGGAATTTAAAAAAGAGGGTACAAAAGAAAAAATTATTGAAAATTTGAAGAAGAAAAAAGAATTGAATTTCAATTGTTTAAATTCAATTCAAAAACAAGATTATGAAGAATTTAAAAAGGCTTTTGTTCTTTCGATTGAAAAAACTGAAAATGTTCCTGGTACCATCAATAAAATTAAATTCGATGAAAAAGAAGAATATCTTTCTTTTCAAAATGCGATTGCTTCTGTTTTATTTGATTTTGATGTCTTTAAAAAAGACATTATATCCAATCAAAGTCGAATTCAGACTTTAGTGGATTTATCAAAATCCTGTCAACTTCATTATTCCAAAATAAAAAAAGAAATGGAAATCATTGATTTTAATGATATGGAACACTTTGCTCTGACTTTATTAAAAGATCCAGTTATTGCACAGGAATTAAGAAATAAATACAATGCGATTTTAATAGATGAATTTCAAGATACCAATGAGCTACAGGAAACCATTGTTTCTTTGTTTTGTAGAGACGACAACGTATTTCGTGTAGGCGATATCAAACAATCGATTTATGGGTTTCGTCAGGCTAAGCCTTCTATTATGAAAAATCATATGAATAGTAAAAACCCAAAGGACTGTGCCTTGGTATTAGAGGAAAATTATCGATCAAATAAAAGTATTATTGAATTCAATAATGATTTTTATCAAAAAATTATGAATAGTGAATTATTAGGGTGTCAATTTGAAGAAATCGATATCGCAAAAGTGGGAATGAAAAGCCAAATGGATTCTATAAAACATCCAATTCATTTTTATTATTCCACCATCGATGAAATTAAAGAACAATATGATGTTTCCTATCCAAAAGCTAAGAGATTTGCAGAGAATCATCGCTATCATTTAATAGCACAATCGATTTTAAATGACATCCAAAACGGGCGTCAATATAAAGATATTTGTATCTTATTAAGAAATCGTACAAGATTAAAAGATATTAAAGAAACTTTAGAAGCCTATAACATTCCTGTTTTTGCGCAAGTCACCAGTGGTTTCTTTACCAATAATGCTATTCAAATTGTATGTGCTGCTTTATGTGCTTTTATCAATCCATATGATGATATTTCTCTTATGGCTTGTCTGGTTTCACCTTTGTTTGAAATTTCTTATTCTCAAATTACACAAGCTTGTTTAGAAAAAGAAAAATCTTCTTCTTTGTTTGAAACGATAAAAGAACAAGATTTTATGAATTCATTTCATTCGTTTTTAAAACACAAAGACAAAACAATACCAGAATTAATTCGTATAATCTATGGTTTCAATGATTTTTATTGGTTGCATACAACTTCACAAGATAAAACTAATTTAGATTATTTATTGGAAATGGCTACCAATTATATGTATCCATTTGATATCAACGGCTTTATTCAAGATATAGAAGAAGAATCAAAAATGGATACAACGGGACAAGCCAATGCTTTTGGTAAAGAAGAAAACGTTGTTCGTATTATGACGATGCATGCTTCTAAGGGGCTTCAGTTTCCAGTTGTTTATATTTGTTCAAGTACACAAATGAAGTCTTTAAAAAATGAAGTCGTTATGGTGGATAGTGATTTAGGTATTTCATTAATGAGTTTAGATTATGAAAATCGAACAAAGAGAGTTTCTCTTTATTCTTTGGCTTTTCAAACTAAGGCCATTCATGAAGCATTAATGGAAGAAATGCGTATTTTGTATGTTGCGACAACACGTGCTAAAGAAGAATTGATTTTTGTGGATTGTATTAAATCTGATTCTGAGTTTCAGTATCCATTGAATACGCGTGCACTATTATCTTTACATTTTTATACGAGCTGGTTATTTCATATTTATCGAAATGATAAACGTATTCAGTTTATTAAAAACAATCATTTGGTTGAACTGGAAAAAAAGGATCCAGTTTCTTCTTTGATTCCGTTCAAGTCTTATCAAAAAGAAGTACATTCTTTTAGTTCGTATTCTGCTTCTATGTCAAAGAAAAATTTAAATTGGCCTTCTATTGATTCTTTACAAGGCGCCATGGATCGAGGGACTTTATTTCATGAAATGGCAGGCCAATTGTCTTTTCCATATCAAAAAAAAGACATTCTTTTGTTTAGTCAAAATCACGGTTTTTCTTTAAGAGAAAAAGATATCCATCAGTTTTTGTCTTTAAATGATTGTGTAGAATATCAGAAATGGATGAAGTGTGAACATCAATTTGAGTTGAGTTATATTCTTCATCAAGATAATCAGGTAATTCATGGTTTTATGGATTTTGTTTGTTTTTCAGATGATATCATCATTTTGGATTTTAAAACCGATGCATTAAATGAGGCTCGTTTAATTTCAACTTATAAACAACAATTATTAACATACCAGCAAGCGATGAAGACAATTTATCCAAATTTGAATGTTTTTCCTTATATTTATTCATTTTTCCTTAAAAAATTGATTCCTATAGTTGAATAACAATTTCAAAATTAATACAATGAAATAGTATTTTTCAAAAAAGGAGAAGAGATATGGAAAAATATTTTAAGTTGAAAGAAAAAGGATCCAATGTAAAAACTGAGATTCTTGCTGGGATTACAACCTTCTTGGCAATGGCCTATATTTTAG
>NZ_JBJEEY010000033.1:0-15419 GCF_051873555.1 Floccifex sp.
TTTTTGGATCTGGAATAGGAACAGATGATAACAACGCTTGTGTATAAGGATGCATTGGTTGACGATAAAGAGGTTCTGCATCCCCAACTTCGACTAAATTTCCTAAATACATAACACCAATTCGATCTGAAATATGTTTGACCATACTCAAATCATGGGCAATGAATAAATAAGAAATTCCCATCTCTTTTTGAAGTTCCTCTAACAAGTTAATGACTTGAGCCTGAATAGAAACATCAAGAGCCGAGATTGGTTCGTCGCAAACAATAAATTTAGGATTCAAAGCCAAAGTACGAGCAATCCCAATACGTTGTCTTTGTCCTCCAGAGAACTCATGTGGATAACGACGAATATGGTCTGGTTTTAAACCAACTATTTCCAGTAACTCACGAACACGAGTTTCTCTTTCTTCTTTTGTTCCAATGTTATGAATATCCATTGGTTCTCGTATGATTTCTCCTACAGTCATACGAGGATTTAAAGAAGCATATGGATCTTGGAAAATCATTTGAACATCTTGTTTAAATTGCTTCAATTGATCTCCCTTGATTTCATCAATATCTACTCCATTATAGTAAATATGACCATCAGTAATTTTATTAATTTTTACAATAGCACGACCTGTTGTAGATTTTCCACAACCAGATTCTCCAACCAAACCAAAAGTTTCGTTTTCATAAACAGTTAAATTTAATCCATCAACGGCTTTTACAAGAGGGGCTTTTTTAAATACACCACCCCCACCAAAATATACTTTTAAATCTTTAATTTCTAAAATTGGTTTTGGCATATTTATTCTCCCTTCTTTTGTGCTAGCGGATGCGCTAACCAGCAAGAACAAGTATGTGTAGAAGAGTATTGTTTTTGTTCTGGCATTTTCATTTTACAAATTTTCATTGCTTTTTCACAACGATCCGCAAATGGACAATAGTCTTCAATATTTAATAAATCAGGAGGAGAACCAGGAATTGGATGCAATTCCTTTTTCTCTTTTTCTTCTGGATTGGAAATACAAGATAATAATCCAATTGTATAAGGATGCTTAGGATCATAGAAAATTTCATCTGCGGTTCCACTTTCTACAACTTTTCCTCCATACATAATATTAATACGATCACAAATGCTGGCAACAACACCTAAGTCATGTGTAATCATGATAATTCCTGAATCAATTTCTTCTTTTAAATGAGCAATCAAATCCAATACTTGTGCTTGAATTGTAACATCTAATGCAGTAGTCGGTTCATCGGCGATAATAATTTTTGGATTACATGCTAAAGCAATCGCTATAATAATACGCTGACGCATTCCCCCTGAAAATTCAAAAGGATATTGATTTAATCTTGTTTCAGGAGAAGGAATACCTACTTTTTTCATTAATTCAATTGCACGTTTTGTTGCTTCTTCTTTTGAAACATCATTATGATTTAAAATAGGTTCAATCAATTGTGTACCAATTTTTAATACAGGATTTAAAAAAGTCATAGGATCCTGAAAAATCATCGCCATATCATTTCCACGAATATCTGACATTAATGTTTCATATTCTTTTGGTGTATAATTTTTCGGACTGATATCTTTTCCATCAATGGTGATATCCCCTTCCGTAACTTTTCCGTTTCCACTTAATAAACCCATAATAGAAAACATTGTCTGAGATTTACCGGAACCAGATTCTCCTACAATACCTAATACTTCACCTTTTTCAACTTTAAAAGAAACATCACGAACTGCTTTTACAGCTCCGTTTTCTGTTTTGAATTCGGTTGATAAGTGATTTACTTCTAACATAGCCATAATTCAAAACCTCCTATTTCTTTTTCGGATCCAGCGCATCGCCTAATCCATCTCCAATAAAATTTAAAGCCAGCATTGTTAAACAAATAGCTAAAATTGGCCACATACATTCTAGAGGACGCGTTGAAACTAAACTCTTGGCATCATTTGCTAAAGTACCCCAAGATGCTTGTGGAACACTTAAACCAATTCCCAAATATCCAAGTGTTGCTTCAGAGAAAATTGCAGCTGGCACTAACATTGTAAATTGAACAATGATTGGTCCCATTGAGTTAATAATTAAATGTTTAAATAAAATACGTTTTGGACTGGCTCCTAATACAAAAGCCGCTAAAGAAAATTCCTGTTCCTTCAATGTTAGAACCTGAGCACGTACCTGACGTGACATTCCCATCCAGCTTGAAATGGAAATACCTAATAAAATAGAAAACATACTTGGTTCTAATACAACAACAATCAAAATTACATATAAAGTATCTGGAATAGAATACATACAGTCAACAATACGCATCATGACCATATCGACTTTACCACCTACATATCCAGAAATACCACCATAAATGACACCAACAATTAAAGCAATAAAAGCAGCAATAACACCTACACTTAAAGAAATTCGTCCACCACACATAACACGAACTAATATATCACGTCCAAATCGATCGGTACCCATTAAGTGTTGTAAACTTGGATTTTGACTGGCAATAGCCATATTTTGTCCATCATAGGTATATGGTGAAATCATAGGAATCACAATACAACAAACAACCATGACAGCCAAAAAGCATAATCCAATTAAAGCTAATTTATTTTGTTTAAATCTTGACCATGCATCCTGAAAATATGTTTTACTTTCATATGCGATTTTTTCAGCATTTTTATCTGATTCATCCAATCGTTCAAATAAATCCGGAGTCAATTCAAAATCTTTATTATTTTCCATTTTGTTTCCCTCCTTACTTCAATTTAATACGTGGATCAATTAAAGCCGAAATAATATCCGACAATAAGTTAAATGTAATGATAATAATTCCAAGGAAAATCGTAACCCCCATAATCACTGTGTAATCACGATCGGTTACACATGTAATAAATGTTTTTCCAATCCCAGGAATAGAGAATGCATTTTCAATAACAAATGAACCCGTTAATAAGAAAGCAAACATTGGTCCGCAATATGTTATAACAGGAAGCATTGCGTTTTTCAAAGCGTGTTTAATGATAACTTTTCGATACGGTGTTCCTTTTGAACGCGCTAAAATTATATAATCTTGTTTCATGACTTCTAATAATGAACTGCGTGTTAAACGAGCTATCATAGCAATTGGATACAATGACAATGAAATTGCAGGTAGTACGTAATTGGCTGGTTTAGATAAACCAACAAATGGTAGTACTTTTAATTCAACACCAAATACAATGATCAATAACATTGCAATCAGGAAAGAAGGAACACTGACTCCAATAGTTGCAACAACCATACAAAGGTTATTGACCCATTTTTTCTTAGACAAGGCCGCGGCCGCGCCTAAAGATATTCCACCAAAAACAGATAACAAGAAAGCAACTACACCTAGACGAGCTGTTACAGGGAAACCATGTTCAATATAATACCATACTGTATTCCCCTGATGGACCATACTTTCGCCTAAATCACCATGTGCTAAATCTTTCATATATAGAACATATTGTTCCATAATTGGCTTATCTAAATTATATTTTGCTTTAGCAGCTGCAAGTGCTTCAGGGCTTTTGTATTTTTCAGCACTGAATGGCGAACCAGGTGTAATTTTCATTAAGAAAAAGGTTGCGGTTGCCAAAATAAAAAGAGTTACAAAACCAATGAGCACACGCTTTACAATGTATTTAAACAATTCATTCACATCCTCTCAGTAATATATTTAATATTATACATAAATGTTGAAAATCTTTCAATAAATGAGAAAAAATTTTCATTTTTACAAAAAAAGAGCATAAAAATCATTTAATTTTCATGCTCCATTGCATTAACCCTTAATCTGCACTGTTAAACCATCCGGTCCAGGCGTATTCGCTAAATAATCAATTATTTCTTGTTTTTTATCCGCCTTACAAGGCTTACACATAAAAGTAGATACTTCTTTATTGACCATGGCTTCTGCTAAAGCCGAACAACCAGCGTATCCACATCCTCCACAGTTATAATTAGGCAATAATGAAGAAACTTGATCCACTCTTGGATCGGCTTCAACTTTTAAAAATTTATCGGCAATTCCAAGTCCAATTCCTAAAACGGCTCCTAATGCCAACATAACAACAATCGCATATATCATTGGTTTTCTTCCTTCTTTCTATGATGTGCAGGATGATTGGTACAAGCAAAATCATGGCATCCTTCACAATCAGCTTTTAAATTTTCGCATCCTTCTGGTAATGGTGTTTTTTTATTGGATAAATATAAGAAAATATAAATTCCAAGTAAAATACCAAAAAATAATATAGCTAAAATTGTTTTCATTATACAATGCCTGCTAAACCACTAAATGCCATAGCCATAATAGCAGCTACAATTAAAGCAATGGGATTTCCAATAAAAGAACGTGGCACTTCACTTGTTTCTAAGCGTTCACGAATACTTGAAAAAATATAAAGAACTAAAGCAAATCCAAGTGGTGTTCCTATAGAATATACAAGCATTTGAGCAATTCCATATCCATTGGAAATATTAGCTAAACAACAATTTAATACAACACAGTTTGTTGTAATCAAAGGAAGATAGACTCCCAGTGATTTATATAAAGAAGGACTTGTTTTCTTTATAAACATTTCACACAATTGTACCAATGAAGCAATTACTAAAATAAAAGTAATTAATTTCATATATTCAATTTGTAATGGAACCAATACAAGATAATAAAGAGCATATGTCACAACGGAAGCAACCACAATGACAAAAACTACCGCAATTCCCATTCCCAATGCAGAACTTCTTTTCTTGGAAACACCCATAAATGGACACATTCCTAAGAATTGATTTAAAATCGCATTGTTAATTAATACACTTGTAACTAATAAAGTGGCTAATTCTTTAATCATAGAGCATTCGCTCCTTTCTTATTGGCTAAAGCCGCTTGTTTTTTGGCTTCCATTTCTTTTTTCTTTGCTTCTTTTTCAGCTTGCGCAATGCGATCAGCTTCTTTGTTTTTCATCGAAGCAACAATGGCAGCTAAAATGGCAAATGTCACAAAGGCCCCTACCGAAGAACCAAACATGCTAATTGTATATTGTTCTGGAATAATCGTAAAACTCAATAATACTTGAGCTGTATTAAATGGATTGGTAATGGTACATCCACCTGTTGCCAATATTTCACGAATAAATGACATAACAATAACAGCCAATGTATAACCAAGTCCCATTCCTAATCCATCAATTGCTGAATCTAATACTGTATTTTTGCTTGCGAATGCTTCCGCACGCCCTAAAATGATACAGTTTACGACAATCAATGGAATAAAGACACCTAAGCTGTCATTTAAAGAAGGAGCAAAAGCCTGAATTAACATTTGAATGATTGTAACCAAAGAAGCAATAATCACAATATAAACAGGAATACGAATTTCATCGGGTGTAATTTTTCGAATACAGGAAACAATAACATTTGACATAATTAAAACCATAATTACTGCTACACCCATTCCAATGGCATTGTTAACGGTTGTCGTAATGGCCAGTGTCGAACAAATTCCTAAATAAAGAGAAAAAACCGGATTATCTTTAATTAAACCAGCTTTAAAATTTTGCCAGCGATTCATAAACTACCTCCTATTTTATTCCCTTCATCACTTCATAAGCTTCATGGATTCCATTGATAACAGGTGTACTTGATACAGTTGCCCCGCTAATGGTATCCAATTGAGAAGAAGCTTCTTTTCCTTCAAGTGAAGCAATAAATGGTTCATCCATAACTTGGGATCCCAATCCTTTTGTATCTCCATTTGAAAGTGGCTGATATTGATCAATAATGCCTGTAGTGGAATCAATTGAAACTAAGAAATTAGTTCCATCTTTATAGCCAGAAACTTTCATATTGAATATATAATAATCATTATATTGATATACTTTTTGAATGGTAGAAGAAGTTAAACCATCAATTAAAACAAATTCATCATCATTGGCATCGGGATACATAGATAATAAAGACTCTTTTTCCAGTTTCAATTCATTTTCAGCAATAATAGGCGCTGTAATACCATTGACATAGGATAAAGCCCCGCCTGCCAAAGCCGCTACAATGGCTAAAAATAAACCCAGTTGAATTGCCTTTTTCATATGTTTTCCTCCTGTACATTGATTTCATTTTTCATAGTTGTTGAAACCGATTCAACAGAAGTTGCCGCAAAAATGGAAACAGCCAATCCAAGAATCGCAAAACAAATAAACCCTTTTATTGCTTTTTTCTTAATTTCCAATTGTTTTCCATCTAAAAGTGATTCAATTAAAGGTGTAAACATATTCATTAATAAAATCGAATATAAACAACCTTCTGGTAAATTCGCACATAAACGAATCAAAACCGTTAAAATTGCAGCTCCCATCGCAAATAAAGTACGACCTGATGCACTTGTTGGTGAAGTTACTGGATCGGTCAACATAAAGACACCACCAAAAACTACACCACCTGTTAAAATTTGAATAAGTGGATACCAGATGATAGCTGGAATACCATGATAGGATTCCAATCCAGCAAACAAAGCAACAATAGCACTCATCACTACAATCGTTGTTAAATAAACAACAGGAACTCTCCAGTCGATGACATCACGAATGATTAAGACAATACCAATAATTAAAATTAATATTGTAAACGTTTCACCCAATGCTCCCGGATACAAGCCCAGAGCCAAGGAAGAAAATCCACCAAATTCAGCTAAGAAAGCATCCAGTGCCTGCGCACTACCTGGTAGCCAATGATATGTACTAGCCAAAACAGTTGTTGGTGTAGCACTTGTCACTAAATTCGTTGTCATTCCTGCAAAAGCAGCAAAAATGGTAGCTCTTCCCACAGCTGCTGGATTGAATATATTTTGTCCAAAACCACCAAATAATAATTTACCAAATATAATACTAAAAGCCGTTGCAATCACGAGTGCATAAATTCGAGTGGAAATTGGAACCATCAATGTTAAAATAATGGCTGTTACCCATCCAAATGAATTTTTTAAATACGATTTAATTTCTTTTTTCATGACTTTCGCAAAAACAGCTTCACAAACAAAAGTCGTGACTAGTGAACTTGCTAATAATAAGATACATTGCAATGCATATGTCATTGACCAGCAAGTACCATAATAAATAACTGAAGCTATAAAGACAACCAGCAAACCAATCGTCAAATCGCGCATAATAGATTGTGTTGTCTGTTTTCCTTTTATATTGGGACTTACATGAAAATTAAACTTCATACACAACACCTCCTATTTCTTCTTCATCATCAAGACTCGTTTTGCCTTGCGCACATTTTCGGTTACATCAATATGAGAAGGACAATTATAAGAACATAAACCACATTCAATACAACTTAAAGCCCCTCGCTTTTCCATTTCTTCTAAATTATTAGCTTGCACTGCCTGGGCAATACGAACTGGCTGTAATCCAGCAGGACAATGATCGGAACATTTTCCACATCGTAAACAAGCAATGGCATCATCTGCCACATGTGGAAGAACTGTAATCGCATTGGTTGCACGATCGACAACCCATAATTCATTCACAACAGTTTTTCCCATCATTGGTCCACCTGCAATCAAGCGAACACTATCACTTGTATATCCACCACAAGCTTCCATAATTTCTTTGACACAAGTCCCTACTGGAACATAAACATTCATTGGATTTTTAACGCCTTCTCCAGAAACAGTAACCATTTTAGAAACAATAGCCTGGCCTTTTTCAAATGCCTGCGCCGTAGCAATGGCAGTCGTAGCATTGCTGACAATGGCTCCAGCTTCAGCTGGCAGGCGATCATATTCTTTATGAAGAACTTCACGAACCAATACACGTTCCCATCCCATTGGATAAACATCCGGTACAGGTTTAACTTGTAAACTTGAATGAGAAGAAACTGCTTTTTTTACCAAATCAATTAAGTCGGGATGACTTTCTTTTATACAAATATATACAACATTACATGTTGCCATTTTCTGTAAAATCAAACAACCTGTAACTAAATCCTGTACACGACTTTGAATCATTTTATAGTCGGCCGTAATATATGGTTCACATTCTACTGCATTTATCAATAATGCATCAATTCCATTGGGCTTAGAATATTTGATATAAGCTGGAAAACCAGCTCCACCTAAACCAACAATTCCAGCATTTTTAATAAAATCAACACATTGTTCCCATGTTGCACTTTGATAATCCAAAGGCTCGAACGATGGAACACTTTCCTGTAAACCATCTAATTCAATTATCATATGCATCTGTGGCTTTAAAGAACTATGCATGCGTTTTGCACATCCTTTATAAGTACCAGAAACACTTGAATAAATTGGAATGTAGAAACCACTAGCAGTTTCCGCTAGTTTTGTACCAACTTTTACACGATCTCCTTCTTGTACCAAAACATTGAAATTTGTATTATTCCCTGCAATTAAGGGAAGATATACTTCTTTTTTTGGTAACAAATTCAGAATATCTTTATGATCCGATAATTCTTTTTTACCAGGAATATGGTGCCTCATTGGTCCTAAAAATAGTGACATAGACAATCCCTCCAATGTCTCTATTTTATTCCTAATCACCGTGTGTTTCAAGTTCATGATTAGACAAAGACAGGAAAAGTCCTTATAATAAAACCATGAAAAAAAATATACAATCCTGGTTTCTTTTTTCGATTTGTTTTTTGATTTTAATCGCATCTATTTTATTTTATCTTTCCAATCAAAAACCAAAAGAAACCACACAAAGCATTACTTTGACCAATGTTGGATTTGATACAGCCATTACATTTAGCTGTACAACAACTAAAACTGAATTTGATTCTTATGTATCTCTAATACAGGAAGCCTATACATACTATAATCAATTATTTGATCAATATCATAGTAATGACATCAATAATGTATATACACTGAATCAAAAAGCAAAAAATGAATATATCCAGGTTGATGAGGAATTAATTGATTGTATTCAAATAGCTAAAAAAGTATATGAAATCAATTCAAAATTTGATATTACCAGTGGTTCTCTTTTATCCATCTGGCATACAAAACGATTAGAAGGTATTTCATTAAATGAACAAGGAAAAGATGGTTTCTTACCAGATGAAAATGAAATTCATGAAGCAAAAAAACATATAGGATTTAATTTATTAGATATTCAGGGAAATACGATTCATTATTTGGATCCACAACTTCAATTGGATTTAGGTGGCATTGCCAAAGGCTATGCCAGTCAAAAAGTAAAAGAAAAATTAAATGAAGCAGGATGTGACAATGGTTTTATCAATGCCGGTGGCAATGTTGTTTTATTGGGAAAAAAAGACTGGCACATTGGAATACAAGACCCCGATTCCAATGAAAGCTTGTTAGATTATCAGACAAATGAAGATGTATGTATTGTGACCAGTGGAGATTATCAGCGCTACTATACCATTGATAATCAAAAATATTCACATATCATCGATCCAGATACAGGCTATCCAGCCAACCTTCATCGTTCGGTTACTGTCATTTGTAAAGACTCTGCCATAGCCGATGCATATAGCACTTTATTATTTTGTTTGAGTGTAGAAGATGGAATAAAGCTTTTAGAAGATACTGACATACAAGCCATTTGGATAACTAATCAGGAATGTTCTATTGAAAAAACACTGCAAAATGAAAATTATAATATTTATTGCACACCAGACACTAAGATTTCATTCACTACTTCTTAGTGTTTTTTTTGATATACTATTTTTATGAAAACCTATATTGCCATTGATTTAAAATCTTTTTATGCATCGGTAGAATGCATCGAAAGAGGATTGAATCCCCTTACTACTAATTTAGTCGTTGCCGATGAATCAAGAACACAAACAACGATTTGTTTAGCCGTTTCTCCTTCTTTAAAACAATATGGCTTACCAGGTCGTTGTCGTCTATTTGAAGTGGAACAAAAGTGTTTAGAAATCCAGAATAAAAACAATAAAAAAATAAATTATATTATTGCCCCGCCTCGTATGTCTTTATATATTGAATATTCAACAAAAATATATCAAGTATATACCAAATATATTAGTGAACAAGACATTCATGTCTATAGCATTGATGAAGTCTTTATCGATATTAGTTCGTATTTGTCTTTCTATAAAATGAATGCCCATGATTTTTGTGTTTTTTTATTAAAAGAAATTTATAAAACAACTGGTATTACTGCCACAGCTGGTATTGGAACAAATCTTTATTTAGCAAAAGTTGCCATGGATATTGTCGCAAAACATGCCAATCCAGATGAAAATGGGGTTCGTATTGCTTCTTTAGATGAAATTTCTTTTCGAAAACAATTATGGAATCATAAACCATTAACGGATTTCTGGCGCATTGGAAAAGGAATCGCTTCTCGTTTAGAAAAAAATGGAATAACGACTATGAAGGAATTAGCGATTCAATCGATTCAAAACGAAGATTGGTTTTATCAGGAATTTGGTGTTGATGCGGAAATATTAATTGACCATGCATGGGGTTATGAACCATGTACAATGGAACATATTAAAGCATATCGTCCTTCTTTAAAAAGTTTTTCTTATGGACAAGTATTATCCAGGGGGTATTCTAAAAAAGAGGGTTGTATTATTTTAAAGGAAATGATAGATCAAATGGTTTTGGATTTAACTCAAAAAGGATGTAAAACAAATTCTATTTCCATTTATATTGGCTATGAATTTGTTTCGAATTATAAAGGAAATACAATAAAAGATGGGTATGGAAGAATTCTTCCCAAAGGTTTATCAAAATCGATTTCTTTACAGACCTATACATCTGATTCTAAAAAAATAGTAAATCTTTTACTTGATTTTTATCAAAAACAAGTCGATGAAACATTATTGATTCGTCGTTTTATGTTGAGTTGTAACAATGTTAAAAAAATGAATGAAACTTTTGAGCAATTGTCTTTATTTGAGACTGTAGAAGAAAATATAGAACAGGAAAAACTGAATCAAACAATTTTAGATATTCAAAAAAAATATGGTAAAAATGCGATTGTAAAGGGTACAAATCTAGAACAAGGGGCTACGACTTTAGAAAGGAATACACAAATTGGAGGACATAAAGCATGAAAGAAGAAGATTTGATTTATTTAAAATATCCTTTTTCTAAGCCTAAAATGGACTTAACAAATCGAGCTAAAATTTTTCTTCCTTTTTCGGCTTTAAAAGGATTTGAAGAAAAAATTGATGAAGTTAATCAGTGTTATACAAAAAAAATAGAACTTAACGAGGATATGATTTTCCAGATTATTCAAAAGCTTTGTGATTATCAAAATATTTTAAGTCAAAATCCAATTATTTGTTTAACATATTTTGTAGAAGATAAATCCAATATAGATGGGTTTTATAAAACAGAAGAAGGTTTATTATCTCAAATTGATTTTGAAAAAGGATTTATTGTATTTAATCAGAAAAGAATTCAAATTTCTAATATTTATGACATAGAATAAGGGAAGCAAAACGCTTCCCTTCATTATTTATTCAATACATCAAAACAACGATTACACAATCCTTCTTCGTGATTTGTTTGTGTAATATTCCAGCAACGAGGACATACACTTCCTTGGGCTTTTTCGACTTGGACTTGACATACTTCATATTGAGGTAAAGTATCTTGTACAAATTCCATTTGGGATACTGTAAACCATTGCGCTGGATGAGCTAACATAGAATCAATGACTTCTTTTTGTTCATCTGAAACATGTAAAATGACTTTAGCTTCTAATGGCTTACCAATTAATTTTTCAGCTCGTTTTTCTTCCAATGCTTTGAAAACGTCTTTACGAATTTCAAATAGAACTTTCATTTTTTCTTGAATTGAAACACAATCAAAGTCTAAATCTAATTTTTTAAATGTTTCCAAATGAATGGATTCTTCATTAAATTTCATGAAATCATTAATTTCTTCACAAGTATGCGATAAAATTGGTGCCCAGCATTTTGTTAAGACTTCCGTTGCCGTATATAAAACGGTTTGTACTTCGCGTCTTTCTTTTGCATCTGTTTTTTCGATATAAAGAATGTCTTTTGTATAATCTAAATAATAAGCTGATAAATCATTTGTCATTAAATTCGATAAATAAGACACGATATCAGAGAATCGATATTCTTTATAGGCTTTTTCTACATATTCATTGGCAGCTTGTAATTGCACTAAAATATATTTATTTAAATCGGATAATTCATTAAATGGCAGACAATCTTCTTTTTTAAATTGATTATCATCTAAATTGGCCATTAAGAATCTAAATGTATTACGTACTTTACGATAATTGTCACTAACTTGTTTTAAAATATTTTGTCCCATTGAAACATCGGCTTGATAATCCACAGAACAAGCCCATAAACGAAGAATGTCAGCTCCATATTTCTTTGTGATTTCTCCAGGAGCAACTGCATTCCATAAAGATTTAGACATTTTTTGTCCTTTTTCATCCATGACAAATCCATGTGATAAAACAGCTTTATAAGGGGCTTTTCCATGAACAGCTGTTCCAACAATTAAACTTGAGTTAAACCATCCACGATATTGGTCGCTTCCTTCAAAATATAAATCCACTGGATAATCCAATCCTCTTTGTTTGATACATCCAGTATGGCTGGAACCTGAATCAAACCAGACATCCATTGTATCTAATTCTTTTCTAAATACTCCATTAGGTGAATGAATAGAAGTATAGCCTTCTGGTAATAAATCTTTAGCATCTCTTTCAAACCAGACATTGGATCCATATTGAGCAAATAATTCAGATACATGATCAAAGATTTCTTGTTCAATTAATGGAGTATCGTCCTCTCCATAAATAATTGGAATTGGTACACCCCATGCACGTTGACGAGAAATACACCAGTCTCCTCGATCAGCAATCATGTTGTGCATTCTTTGTTCTCCCCAGCTTGGTGTCCATTCTACACTGTGGATTTGTTCTAATAATTCATCGCGAATCTTATCAATGGAAGCAAACCATTGTGTTGTAGCACGATAAATAACTGGTTTTTTTGTACGCCAGTCATGTGGATAAGAGTGAACAATAAATTGTAGTTTTAATAATGATCCTAATTCATCCAGACGCATTGTTACTGTTTTGTTGGCATCTTCGACATATTGTCCTTCTAACCATTCTCCACAATCCTTTGTCATGCATCCTTTTTCGTCAACATTCACATAGACTGGTAAATTGTATTTCATACCAATCAGGAAGTCATCCATACCAAATCCAGGTGCTGTATGAACGCATCCAGTACCGGCATCGGCTGTAACGTGTTCCCCACACATTAAAATAGATTCTCTTTCTGGATATAATGGATGGTAACATGTAATGTATTCAAATTCTTTTCCTTTGAATGTTTTTAATACTTCTTTTTGTTCCAGCTTAAATTCAGCACATAAAGTATCTACCATTTCAGCTAACATGACTAAATTTCCTTTTTCTGTACGAACTAAGGCATAGTCAAAATCTGGATGAACCGAAATTCCCAGGTTTGCTGGAATTGTCCAAGGTGTTGTTGTCCAGATCACAAAGGAATCATCACTTGTTAAAACACCTTTTCCATCTTTAACTTGAAATTTTACATAAATTGTAGGACTCTTTACATCTTTATATTCTACTTCTGCTTCGGCTAAAGCTGATTCAGAACTTGGTGACCAGATAACAGGTTTTAATCCTTTATAAATCAATCCCTTTGTTGCCATTTTTCCAAATACATCAATTTGTAATGCTTCAAATTCTTTTTGTAGTGTAATATATGGATGATCATAATCTCCAATAGAACCTAAAGACAAGAAACCAGCTTTTTGTTTTTCAACTTGTTCCAAAGCATAGTCTTGACAGATTTTACGAAATTCTGCCAATGGCATTTTCTTACGATCGTATCCTAATTTTGTAACAGCAGTTTCAATAGGAAGACCATGTGTATCCCATCCAGGAATATAAACAATTTTGTCTCCCATCATAAAATGTGAACGATTAATGACATCTTTTAATACTTTATTTAATGCATGTCCTAAATGAATGTCTCCATTGGCATATGGAGGCCCATCATGTAGAATAAATGGTTTCGCATCTTCTCTTTGCGAAAGCATTTTTTCATATAAATTCATTTCCTTCCATCTTTTTTGAATTCCTGGTTCTTTTTTTGGTAAATTCCCACGCATTTCAAAACCAGTTTTTGGCATGTGTAACGTTTCTTTGTAGTCCATTTTCTTTTTCCTTTCAATAATAATAAAAAAAAAGCGTCCATCTAAGGACGCTTACACGCGATTACCACCTTAGTTCCTTTTATGAAAACATAAAAGACACTCAATAACGATAACGGATTTACCCGGATTTTCTTACTAATTTCAGAAAATCAGCTCAAAGTGATATTTTATTGAACATCATAAAGCTTTTCACCAGCCAGCTTTTCTCTAACATGAGAGGAACAATAAAACGCGTCTTTTTCTTAGCTAAATAAATTGATCGAATTGTAAAATCAATCGATTCTTTTTTGTTGTTGCCTGAATTCCTCGAAAAATGTATTTTCCACTTCGATGAATCGAAACAATATCATTTAAACATAATTGACAATTTTCTTCAAGTTGAACATCATTAAGTTTTACCAAACCATGATGAATTTTATTCATAGCTTCTTTTCTGGAGCAATGCGATAAATTTGCGACAATGGCATCTAATCTGGTAGAAGCACAATTGATTTGAATTTTCTCAAAACAAACAATTGGTAAATCTACATTTTCAATTTCTTCTAAAGATACTGGACAGCGTGCAATCATTGTACAAGATTGTTTTATATAATCAGCAATCGATGGCATGCAGAAAATATAAAGATGATCTTGATAGATGATTAAATCCCCTATTTGATTTCGTTCTAATCCTAAACTCATTAAGGTTCCTAAAATATCTCGATGTGATATTTTTTTAAAGCGAGAATCAATTTTTGAGCATAGACAAACAATAGGATTTTGAAATTCTTCTTCTATTTCATATAAAATACATACTTTTCGAATCGCATTTTCAAAGCCACCAATGAATTGATAATGTAAAGTCGATGGAATCATTTGTTGAATGATTTTCTGCTGCGTCAAACTTAAAAAAGAGGTCACGATTGGCCTTGCCTTTACATGTACCAAATGAAATTGATCCCTGATATAGGCAACAAACAATTCATGACCTTTATAATTAAAATTATTCGGCATCATCAAAATCGTCTGGACTTCCAAGATTAATTGATCCTTGAACACCAATTTGTGAAGGTGAACATAAAATTACATTTTGACCAATTTTTTGAATCTTTCCATCCAAAGCGAATACAACACCAGTTAAGAAATCAATCGTACGTTGTGCATATTCACGATCCAATTTATGTAAATTAACAACAACAGCACGTC
>NZ_JBJEEY010000034.1:0-15351 GCF_051873555.1 Floccifex sp.
AATCATCCATACCACTTGATGTAAATGCATCAAATCCTAATTCACCAGCACGAGCGTGAATATCATCGGCTACAGCTTTTAATGTATTGAAGTTTGTAATGTCTTCAACTTTATAACCAGCTTCTGCTAATAAAGTTTTATTAACAATAATTCCATATGTTTCATAACAATAACCAATAGAAGCTACTTCTTCTCCATTATATAAAGTAAAGTCATCTGTTGTTAATTCATTATAAATAGATGTGTCTTTTAAGTCGTAGCAATAATCTCCCCAAGTTTTAACCGCAGCAGAGTTTCCAACAACGAACAATGTAGGAGCTTCAGATTTGTCCATTTCTGCTGTTAATGTTTCCTGATACTTACCAGAAGCAGCTGTAACAACTTTAACTTCTACACCTGTTTCTTCTTTGTAGTCTTTTGCGATTTGTTGTAAAGCTTCATCGGCTTCTGGTTTAAAGTTTAACCAGTATACTTTTCCAGATGAATCACCACCAGATGAAGAACATCCAGCAAGCAAAGAACCAGCCATTGCGACTGAAACTGTTAATGATAAAAAATTCTTTTTCATACAATATACTTCTCCTTTTCTTTTTTATCCCACGTCTTTCGACGTATTAACTAATGTAAACGCTTTCCTATACTTCTAGGATACTCCTTTACCTTTGAATTTCCAACAAAAAAAGTGTGAAATTATTACTAAATTTCACACAATTTCGATTTATTTTGTAGTGAAGAAATACCACATCGAATCATAGACTCACAAGCTTCCTGGGTATAGAAAGCATAATGCTGTGTATATACTACATTTGGAAACTGTTTTAAATACAATAAATCACGATTATCAATGATTTTTACTCCAATATGTTCATGCATAACACCATTTTCTTCTTCTAAAGTATCAATACCCGCGCCAGCTATATATTCATCTTCTAAAGCTTGTATCAAGTCTTTGGTATTAATTAATTGTCCACGAGCTGTATTAATCAATATAACGCCTTTTTTCATTTTATGAATAGTTTCTTTATTGATCATGTGATAGTTTTTTTCATTTAAAGGTATATGAAGCGTAATAATATCGCTTTGAGCATACAATGTATCCAGATTTACATAAGAAACATATTGTTTCACGTCTTCGTTTTCATAAGGATCATAAGCTAATATACGACAGCCAAATCCACTTAAATTATGAATAACTGTTTTTCCAATTTTTCCGGTTCCAATAACTCCTACTGTTAAACTTCTTAATTCTCTTCCTTGTAGACCATCTAAAGAAAAATCATTCACCAGAGATCGACAAATCGATATTTTTGCTTTTCGAAGTAAAATCAACATCAGCATAAGCGTAAAATCCGCTACATTATTGGGTTCATAATAAGCATGGTATACATGAATGCCAATGGATTTTGCATAAGCTACATCAATGTGATCGTATCCAATTGTTCGTGTTGAAAGATGATAAATCTTATATTCTTTCATTTGATCTAGTAAAAAAGAATTGACTTTGCTGTATCCTAAAATAGAAATACCATCAAAGTTTTTAACTTTTTCAATGGAATCCAAGGTGAAAGATTCATTGAAAATGACAATTTCATCATTGTTTTTTTGTTGAATGTCTTTTAAAGTATTTACTTCAAAATCACAACAATCGAAAACAGCTATTTTCATTTTTTTCACTCCCTTTGAATCGATGCATCCACAGATGCATGACTTTTATGAATACATTTTCGCATGGATTCAATATTTTGTTCTAAAACACGATCAAATACATAAAATATACCCAGTAAATAAATAATCAATCCAATTCCTAATGAAATAAACCAAGCTCGAAAAAAAGAAATATGCAATAAAAGAACCATGGCATATAATATTGCCAAAACAAAAATCAAATCAAAGACTAGCACTTTTTTTTGAAATGCACGATTGGAAATACGATAAAAATATTTTTTTTCTGTTAAAAATTCTTTTGTTTCTTCATCAATATGCAAACTAAATTGTAGTTTAGGAAACATGGATTGAAATCTTGTTTTCTTTTTGTATTGAATTAATTGCTGCATTCTCAATAAACAAAATACCATTCCTTTTTCGTTTTGTTCTTTTTTATAACGAAGAAAAAAAACTTCACATAGCTTAATATAGTCGTTATCACTCATTTTGGCATCAATCATCGCATTTGCTAATTCATCAAGTCTTTCACTTAAAACATCAGAAAAAATTAATACATTGTCTTGTGCTCGTCTTTGAATTTCTTTAATAGATTGAAGAAAAATATCAGCCATTTTCTTTTTCCAAAATTGCTTCTAATGCACGGGCAATCTGGTCTGGACAAGATGTTGGTTTTGCCCCGCATCGAACGCCTTTTAAATCTGAAATCACAGATTCAATGCTTCTTCCTTGTACTAAACGAGAAATCCCCAGTAAATTTCCTGGACACCCTCCTTTAACAACTAGTTTTTGAATCACACCATTTTCAATATCAAAAACAAATTGTGAAGAACATACACCAGATGGTTTATATTGATAAGTTGACATTTTGTTTCCTTCCTTTCATTCTTTTTAAAATTTGTGAACTTAAATATCCTACACACATGCCACTGACATTGGATAGAGCCAGTAGAAGTGGTAAAAATAATTGCATAAAATATTGCTGATAAATGAAACAAATCGCTATGACTTGTCCAATATTGTGAAAACACGCACCTGTTATGCTAATGCCATAAATGGAAAACCAATGGCTTTTATATGCCAGACTCATGGCAATCAATGAAAAAATACATCCAGATAAAGATAACCAGAAAGAAACATTGAATAAAAGGCCTTGCAATAAAGAAGCCAGGAAGACGCGTAACAGACTTATGGTCCACATTTCTTTTTCACTCCATGTATAAAGAGCAAAAATTGATACAACATTCGCAAATCCAATTTTAAATCCGGGTACAATCCAGACAATTGATAAAAAACTTTCTAATATTTGAAAAACAATTCCCAATGCAACTAGAAAACTCATTTCTACAATTTTTTTCATTGAATCATCGTATCCTCTTGTTCTTTCTTTTCAATTTGGACAACTGTTTCATTGGGAAGACACACAATTGGCTGATTGGCACTGGAAACAAAGCCTTGTTTCGAACAAAGATGCTGCGGACTATTTTCCTGAGTAACTCGTACTTTTTCATCTTTGATTTCAATAACTACTTTTCCTAAAGTCCCTTCTACACTATAAATACCTTCTTGTGTTAAATCCAGACGAAGAACTTCTTCATTTTGAACTTGTACAACGACTTGTCCTTTTTGTTTTTGATTTAAAAATAAAGGAACCAGACAAACAAGAGAAGCCAACATAATTAAACAAATTAAAATTCGATCAGCTTTTGTCATATGTTAAATTATAGTCTTTTTACACAACATGCACAACAACTTCATATTCATTCCCATTTCCAAAACGATCACTTACTTTAACTAAAACAGTATAATCGCCTGCATTGGTTGTATCTAGAACAGGTGATGTGCTATAGGATACGCCAGATATATCAGTTGCTGGAAAATACTGGCTCCAATCTACAATGGTTCCTTTTGAAACTTGAATCGAAGATACTTTTTCTTGTACCGTTGGTGGTTGTGTATCTTTAATTTTGATTTTAAAATCAATGTTCTGACTTCCTGTTTTTAAATAAAAATCATATTCTCCAACAACAAGATAGTCTTGATTTCCTGTCACAAAGCGGTTATCTTTTTTCTTGACACCACTTGACTTACAAATGACTTCCATATTAGATAAATTTTTATTTTCGGCATCTTTGACATATAGAGCCGGATTGGCATAGACATCGTCTCCTAATTCTATCGTAAAGGTTTGTTTTGATAAAGTTACAGATTTTGAACATGCACACAATAATAAACATAAACACAGTATTATATATTTTTTCATGGTTCTTCCTCCATAAATTCCATAGCCATTTCCTTTATTTTATTTAATCGATGTTTCATTCCTGATTTGGAAATCACTTCTCCATAGGCTAAATAAACTTCATCACATAATTCATTTAAACTTGCTTCCGGAAATTTTTTTCGAATTTCCATCACTCGTTGTATCTTTTCATTGATTTTAACTTTATTCTTATTTTGTTCTAAAATTTCTATATATTTTAATTGTTTTTTTCCTGCCTTAATGGTTTTGACTTCATTGGCTAGTGCACAGTTATCTAAGCGAGACATGCTGTTATAAAAATCACGCAACGAACGGGCTTCTACAAAGTCCATCAAAGCTTTTGAGGCATTGCATAGCCGTAAAAAGTCTTCGATTTTTTCTCCTGCTTTTACATAAACTACATAATTATTTTTTCGTACTGTAATTTTACTTGGAATATAAAATCGCTCTAAAGCTTTTACAATTACATTGGCAAAGTTTTCATCTGTCGTTGACATTTCCAAATGATAATTCGTTGTTTTGGGATCGTTAATGCTTCCGCTTCCTAAAAAACAACCCGATAAAAAGGCACGTGCTTTTTTATCTGAGCGAATCATTTTCATACTTGGATATGTATGCAATCCTGTTTCTGTTAAAATTTGCAGGTCCTCTAATATTTCATTGGCTTTTTCATAGACTTGAATGCGATAGATGTTATTTTTTTTGAGTTGCATTTTCTTCAAAATCGATAAACGAGGATTGACTTGGTACATTGATTTAAAGAGTCTAAAAACATATTTGGCAATGGTCGCATTTTCACTTTGAAATGATAAATACATGCCTTGCCAGTTAATATGTACTGAGCCCTTCATCAGAAATAAAGCACATAATTGAACCTTGGCATCGCTTTGTTCTAGTTCTTCTTGACATATTTGATATTTTACATCGGCTGTAAAAGACATATTTTTCTCCTATAACGCATGAATAATTTCTTCCATTATGGTTTTCACTGCCATAGAGTCATGGCGAATTCGACTCTGTGCATCAAATTTAATTAAATTTCGTTTAATCACTTGATATGCATGCTGGTTTTCTTTTATTTCAATGGGATATGAGTTTTCCTTAGCATATCGATTTAAAATAGATTGTGGAATATAGGATTCATTAACAATAGCTACGTCCACACTTCCTGTATAGGAATGACTTTCAATAGCTCGAATATGATCTTCCACACTATATCCATCTGTTTCTCCGGGTTGACTCATCGCATTGCAGAAATATATTTTTGTGCATGGATTTTTTTGAATGGTCTTTTTTATGGGTTCTATTATTAAATTTGGTAAAATCGAAGTATATAATGAACCAATTCCATATACAATTAAATCGGCTTCTTCAATGGCTGTTATAGCTTGTGGGTAGGGCTGTACATTTTGCTGGTAAAATACATGGTCAATTGAGTTACAGACTACAGGAATATTTTTTTCTCCTCGAACCAATGTACCATCTTTCATCATGGCATACAATGTTACATTATCTAACGTACTGGGAATGATTTTCCCTTTTACATTTAGAACACGGCTCATAGCTTGAATGGCACCAATAAAGGATCCTGTAATATCAATCAAAGCTAAAAAAATCAGGTTTCCCAAGTTATGACCTCCTACGTCTTCATTTCCCTGAAAACGATAGCTCAATAAATCACGAAACAAATTTTCGTCTTCATCCATGGCCATAGAACATAATACATGACGAATATCTCCCATAGCCGGGATATTATAGGTTTCACGTATTCTTCCTGTACTTCCACCATCATCGGCCACTGTAACAATGGCAGTAATTTGAACGTCTTTGATTTTTTTCATTCCCATCAACATAGAACTTAATCCTGTTCCACCGCCAATCACAACAACTTTTTTCATATTTCATTCACCCCAATATCTCGATGTGATTTTAAACAATAATATTGATTTTTATATATATCATATAGCCAGTTACAAATAGAAACAGAGCGGTGTTGTCCTCCTGTACATCCGATGGCAACGACTAATTGCGAACGATTTTGTTTATCATATTCTTTTAAAACAAGATCTAGCCAGGTTTTTAGTTTTTCACAAAAAGAAATGGTATGCTCGTTTTCCATCACAAATTGATACACTTCTAAATCATTTCCTGTTTTGGGTTTCAGTTCTTGAATATAAAATGGATTGGGTAAAAAACGTACGTCCAGTATCATGTCTGCATCTAAGGGTACGCCTTTTTTAAATCCAAAAGATTGAAATGTAATCGCTAATCCTACTTTGTCATCCATTTTAAATCGATTGCGAATACGATTTCCTAATTCGGATGTTGTCATTTTTGTCGTATCAATGCGAATCAGATTTTCATCTTCTAAATCGACTTGCTGAAAATAGGAACGTTCTCTTTCAATAGCTTTTTCAAGAGTATCGGCTAAATGAAAAGCCATCATGGGATGTAGTCTTCGAGTGAATCGATAACGAAGCAATAATTCATCGTCCTGGGCATCTAAAAATAAGACACGTAGGTGTATATCCATTTTTTTGAATGCGTTATAAAATAAACTATAATTAATGGCACTGACAGAAAATGCGATTTTTTCATAGGTATCAGATTCATATATTAAATCTTTTAATTCAGACAATAATTCTTTTGGATAGTTTTCAATGCAATAGTATCCCATATCCTCTAATGCATTCACTGAACTTGTTTTTCCAGCTCCAGACATTCCTGTAATTAATACGATATTTTTTTTCATATCCAGGATTCCTCCTCATTTATTTTTTTGTAATAATTATACCAATTGTGACTCAAATTGACAAAAATTAAAAATATATGATAGTATTCAAATATGAATACTAGAAAAGTCAAATGGCTTCGTTTTTCCCTGGTCTTTCTTTTAACGGGATGCATTCTTGTTTTATTGACATTGGGTTGTATGAAACTTTCGGAATTTCTTCATCCAACAAAATACATTGCTTCAAGCGAAAATGTCATGGAAATCAAGATTCCTTATAAAAAAGATGGAGAAATTGTTGAAGATGTTTTGAAATTAACACGTGGAAGTGAAGTCGAAATTAGAGAGAGTAAAGCTTCTGTTAGTCTGGTTCGCTATGAAAATGTAGAATTTGAAATTGATAATCAATATTTATGTGATTCTTTAGATGAATGTGTACAAACAGATTATGTCTATCCTAGGCGTCTTATTAATTTATTTGAAAATAAAAATGGTAAATTAAGTGATGTG
The DNA here is from genome assembly GCF_051873555.1 of Floccifex sp. Classification (GTDB taxonomy): domain Bacteria; phylum Bacillota_I; class Bacilli_A; order Erysipelotrichales; family Erysipelotrichaceae; genus Floccifex. Next base: position 7,167 of record NZ_JBJEEY010000034.1, read on the forward strand.
ACAGTGGAAAAAGGAGAAGAAATAGAAGTGGTTTCTGTTTCTGGTAAGGACTTGAATCTGGATACTGGGGTTGTGAATTGGTATAAAGTTAAAAAGAATTCAAAGAATTACTGGATCAATGGTTATTATGTTGAAACGTCTTTAGAAGCAAGCAATAAAACATATTCGAATTCCGTTGTATATTCTACATATTGGGATCAGTATTATGGCGATGGCTATTCAAAAGATGCTTATATAACACAAGTGGATTACAAGCCTTTTGCACAAGTCTCTTATGAAAATAATTCAATCATTTCGGATTTGAATGTTGTTCATACAAATCTGGATACTTTAATTTCCAATAAATCTTATTTTCTGGAATTAAAGAAACATACTGCTATTAATTCAATTTGTGTTGAATTAAAAGGAGATGAAGGATATATATGGTATGAAAGTGATGTGCCTTCGAAATATATGTCAAAAGACAATGAAGTATGTAATTATGCTTCTTTAACAAAAGATCAGTTGTCTAAATTGTTCAAAGAATTCCAGGATGAGGGATATTATATTATTGCGCGTTTAGTTACATTTAAAGATAAATTGTTTGCGGAAAATGATGTGGATGCGGCTTTAACGGATAAAAAAGGTAATTTGTTGTTGCATAATAATTCGTATTGGCCTTCGGCTTATTCTAGAAAGGCCTGGATGTATAATGTGGACATTGCTAAAGAAGTGGCACAATGCAATGTCAATGAAATTCAATTTGACTATGTTCGTTTTCCAGATGGTACGCTTCAGAATTCATTGGATAATTCCATTGATTTTAAAAATGAATACAATGAAAGTAAGGTTGCGGCTTTACAAGGTTTTCTCATGTATGCCAAAACTTGTTTAATGGAATATGAGGTCTATGTAGCAGCCGATATCTTTGCCTGGCCAATAGTGGCTGAAGATGATCAAGATATTGGTCAGTTTTTACCGGCTATGGCCTCGGTTGTAGATGTTATTAGTCCTATGCCGTATTTGGATCATTTTTCTAAGGGTTCTATGGGCATTGAGGATCCAACAACAAAACCTGAAGAAACCTTGACGCAATTTTCTTTGATCACAAAGCGTCAATTGGATAAGATTCAATCAACTTGTATTTATCGAACATGGATTCAAGGTTATTCTTGCAGCAGTGAAGACATTAAAAAACAGATTCAAGGAATTAATAATGCTGGTTTTGAGGGGTATATGATTTGGTATGGAAATGGATATCCTTCGGATTTATCAAGAGTAGAAGATGGTTTTGTTAGTAGTAAAATAGAAGAGAGCTAGAATTTTAGCTCTCTTTTAATGTCTTCTAAAGAAATGGGTCCTTCTCTAAGAATTTGCAGAGTTTGACAATCTAAAATGGTACTAGCCTGTAAAGCTTTGCATGTTCCATATATAATTCCATCTATGTTTGGCAATTCTTTTTGGGCTTGTTCAAACGTGATGGATGTCGGGTTTCCGCTTTGATTGGCACTGGTCACAAAAAGTGGTGAAGATAATTGGTCCATAACTTGAAGAAGAAAGTTCTGGTCTGGAATTCGAATGGCAATGGTTTCTTTTCCGTTTGTATAGTTTTTAAATTCTTTTTTTACTGGTAATATCAATGTCAAGGGACCTGGTAAAAACGCATTGATTATTTTTTTTGTTTGTTCATTTACAATGGCTAATGACTTCACTTGTTTTAGATTTGAACACATTACTGGAATGGGTTTAGTTTCTATGCGGTTTTTTGCTTGTTTTAGATGTTGTAAATTGTCATATCCCACTTTTACGCCTACGCCATAAACGGTATCGGTTGGAAATGCCAGTATTTGATTGTTTTCAAATGCTTTTACAATGTTTTCAATGTCATTTTGGTTAAATATCAGCATATTTTTCACTTCCATTCTTAGTTATGATAAAATAAATAAACGAAAGGAGTCAACCTTATGTTTGAAAAAACAATTGCAGCTATTTCTACAGCACTTCAAGATGGAGCTATTTCTATTGTTCGTTTGAGTGGAAATCAGGCGATTGAAATTGTTCAAAAAGTATTTGATCGAAATATTTTGCATGCAAAGAGCCATACAATTCATTATGGCTTTATTATGGATGGTGAATCACCTGTAGATGAGGTACTGGTATCTATTTTTAGAGCACCTAAAACATATACAACAGAAGATGTTGTGGAAATCAATTGTCATGGTGGTGTTTTTATTACGCGAAAAATTTTATCGCTTGTGCTTCAAAATGGAGCGTCTTTAGCACAAAGTGGTGAATTTACACAGCGTGCTTTTTATCATGGACGAATTGATTTAAGCCAGGCAGAAGCTGTACAAGATATGATTGAGGCTTCTAATGATCGAGCAAGTCAAATGGCTATTTATGGAATTAAGGGAAGTGTTAAAAAATTACTGCAACCTTTAATTGATGGTATTATGGATATTATTGCACAAATTGAAGTCAATATTGATTATCCGGAATATGAAGATATCGAACAACTGACGACACAGGATTTAATTCCAAAAACAAGAGTCTGGTTAGAAAAAATCGATATGATTTTAAAACAATCGCAAACGGGTCAATTATATAAGCGTGGCATTGATACCGTTATTGTGGGTAAACCCAATGTTGGTAAGAGTTCTTTATTGAATGCTTTATTAGAAGAAGATAAGGCCATTGTTACAGATATTGCTGGTACAACGCGTGATATTGTCGAGGGACAAATTCATATTGGTTCTTTGCAATTAAATTTAATTGATACGGCTGGGATTCGTGAATCAAGTGATCGTATTGAACAAATTGGAATTGAAAAGAGTCAGGAAAAATTAAATCAAGCAAAGCTTGTGATTTTATTAATGGATGGTAGTCAAGATTTAGATGAACAAGATCAGGTTTTATTGGATTTAACAAAGGATAAAGAGCGTTTAATTGTTTATAATAAAGGGGATTTGAAAGTTCGAGATGGAATTTGTATTAGTGCCAAGGAGAAAAGAATTCAGCCTTTGTTGGATGCCATTGAAAGTTTGTATGAAAAAAACTTGTTGAAAGAGAATCCAATTTTATCAAATGAAAGACAAATTGGATTGTTACAACAAGCAAAAGATGATATGAATCGTGCTTTAGATGCGATGTTACTGGGTGTTGAACCAGATTTAATTGAAATTGATATTCAATTGGCCCATGATCATTTAAAAGAAATTTTGGGTCAAGTGCATCGAGACGATTTATTAGATACTTTATTTTCAAATTTTTGTCTGGGAAAATAGTTTATATTTTTTTAATAGTTCGTCTTCCCTTTTTTAATTGAATGGATTCATTTTTTTGAATTGCCTGAAGAATCGCGTATTTGGCTTGCATACGTGATTTTTTTAATGTATCTAAATCAGGTAGATTTTTACTTTGAATACATAGACTATTGCTTCCAATCACTAGTTCTGCCATTTTTTCCTGATCAAAAGCAAATTCACAAAATGATTCGAGTTTTTGTTTTTGTGAATCATTTAATTGTTCTTCCTGTTTTTGTATTTCTTTTTCTAAATAAAATAGTTTTGTGTTTTCAACCACATCTTCAAATATTCCATCATAGAGTTTATAATATCCGTTTTCACTTAAATATGCATCAAGTTCCATAATTTCATGAGCCAATTGATCTGTCATTTCAGTTTTACGAATCTGTAATGCTAATTTGTCTAAATATTTTCGTTGTTGACGAGTATTATTGATTTTTTTGAATTCATTTAGCATTTAATTTCTCCATTTCTAATAATTGTTTTTTGAGTTCTAATCCAAGAGCATAGCCTTTTAAAGAACCGTCTTTTCCAATCACTCGATGACATGGAATCACAAATGGAAGCGGGTTGTTGTGAATGGCATTGCCGACTGCCTGACTTGCATTAGGGTTTCCAATAGCTTTTGCAATGTCTTGATATGTTTTAGTTTGACCATAGGGAATCTTAAATACTTCTTTAAGGACTTTTCGTTGAAACAGGCTTCCTGTAATACGAATGGGAATATCAAATTCTGTTCGTTTTTCTTCAAAATAGGCGTATAATTCTTCAAAAGCCAAATCTAAAAAATGGCTTTCGTCGTTTCCATGATTTCCTTTTTTGATAGCGACTAAAAAATGATTTTCCTCAAATAATGTAAAAATTCCATATTTTGTTGTGTATGAACGTGCTCGCATAAATTAAGTATAGGTGTTTCCTTCAAAAATGCAAGATAAAAAAAGAATCCAGGCATTTTTTGTCTGGATTCAATGGGTTTTATTTTTCAATAATGGATTCATTCCAACTTGGATGTGGTTCTAATCCAAGTAATTCTGTAACAGTAGCAGCTACATTAGACAATCCTAAGTTTGGATCTTGTTTACATTTCACATCCGCTCCATAAACAATAAAAGGAACAGGTGCCAATGTATGACTTGTTTTGCTTTCATCATCAGCATTTCCGTGGTCAGCACAAATCAATAAGATTCCATTCACTTTATCAACGGATTCAATAACACGTGCTAATGCTAAGTCAACGGATTCAACACCAATGATAGTAGCTGGTAAAGAACCAGTATGTCCAACCATGTCTCCATTTGGATAGTTTGTACGAATAAAGTCGTAGTCACCACTTTCAATGGCTGCACATAATTGATCTGTAATTTCAGCGGCTTTCATCCATGGGCGTTGATCAAATGGAACAACATCGGATGGAATTTCGACATATGTTTCTAAGTTTTCATCAAATTTTTCAGAACGATTTCCATTCCAGAAATATGTAACATGTCCATATTTTTGTGTTTCACTGATTGCATATTCACGAATATTGTGTTTACATAATTCTTCTGTTAATGTGTTTTTAATTTTTGGTGGTTCTGTTAAATAATGTAAAGGAATTTGTAAATCCGCATCGTATTGTAACATTCCCGCAAATTTTACATTTGGAACTTTTACTCGATCAAATTTATCAAAGTTTTCATCTCCATCAAAGGCCAAAGAAATTTCTTGTGCACGGTCCCCTCTGAAGTTAAATAAAATAACACTATCTCCATCATCAATTGTTCCAACTGGTTTACCATCTTTTGCGATAACAAATCCAGGTAAATCCTGATCCACTACTCCTGTTTCCTGGCGATATGTTTCAATAGCTTGCGTAGCAGATTCGAATTGTCTTCCTTCACCCATTACATGAATTTTCCATCCAGCTTCTACCATTGCCCAGTTTGCTTCGTATCGATCCATTGTGATTTGCATACGTCCACCACCAGAAGCAATAATCGCATTAAATGTATCGTCATTTAAATCTTTCATGAAGTTTTCGATTTCATCGATATATTGTAAGGCACTTGTTGCAGGAACGTCACGTCCATCTAATAAAGCATGTACACGTACTTCTTTTACGCCTTCTTTTTTGGCTTGTGCAATTAAGGCTTTTAAATGATTGATGTGTGAATGCACATTTCCATCAGATAACAATCCTAAGAAATGCATTTTAGAATTTTGTGCATTAGCCACTAAATCTTTCCATGTTTTTGAATTAAATAATTCACCACTTTCAATGTTTTCATTAACTAGTTTAGCACCTTGTGAATACACTTGACCACATCCCAAAGCATTGTGTCCAACTTCACTATTTCCCATATCACCATCTGTAGGAAGTCCAACAGCTAATCCATGGGCTCTTAATTGTGTATGTGGGCATTCATTCCATAATTTGTCCAATGTTGGTTTGTTGGCAAGAGCCACTGCGTTATTTTTTTTGTCTTCACGGATTCCAATTCCATCCATGACCACTAATACAACAGGTCTTTTACTCATGTAGTTTATCCTCCAATTTTACATAAAAATAGTATCACTAAATTTCTTTGAATTCAATCTTTGATGGTTTTGGTGTATACTTATTCTACAGAAATGAGGATTATTATGCATCGTTTTCAATATTATAAAGTCGCTGCGGCAACACCAAGTGTCAGTATTGGTGATCCCTATGCGAACAAAAAAGAAATACTGGATATTGTTTCAAAAGTTCCAGAAGATACACAATTAATTGTTTTTCCTGAATTATGTATTTCTGGTTATACGTGTCAGGATTTATTTTATGAAGATGTTTTACTATCATCTTCAAAACAGGTTTTATATGAGTTATCACAGGAAATACGTGATAACGTAGCGGTTGTTGTTGGTCTTCCTTTAATTATTGGTCAAAAATTATTTAATTGTGCTGCTTTTTTATTTAATCAAAAAATATTAGGAATTTATGTGAAAACATATATTCCTATGTACAATGAATTTTATGAAAAAAGATGGTTTTCATCCAGTAAAGAATTAGATACAGACTTTATTCAAATTCAAGATCAAATCGTTCCTGTTTCAAATAAAATAGTCTTTAAAGATGTTACAACGATGGCAACCATTGGAATAGAAATTTGTGAAGATTTATGGGTAACCATACCAATGAGTTCTTGTCATGCTTTAGCAGGCGCTAATGTATTAGTAAATCCAAGTGCTTCGAATGAATTAATTGCCAAGAAAAAATATCGCACAGATTTAATTATGAATCAAAGTGCACGTGCATACAGTGGGTATATTTATTCTTCATGTGGAAGTGATGAAAGTAGTTCTGACTTAGTTTTTTCGGGTCATAATTTAATTTGCGAGAATGGTACTTTATTAAAGGAATCTGTTAATGAGAAATTCATTGTTTCGGAGTTGGATCTTTCTCATTTAATGCATGATCGAATTCATTTTAAAACAAGTATGGAACCTATTTTAGATGATTATATTGTGATAGAGTATCAATCAGAACCATTTGATTCCATTTCTTTATCAAGAAAAATCAATGCACATCCTTTTGTTCCTGGTCAATTAAATCACAGAATTTCTCGTTGCCAGGAAATTCTTCAAATTCAGGCTCAAGGTTTAGCAACACGTTTAAAGAAAATTCATTGTGATCAAGTTATTATTGGTATATCGGGTGGATTAGATTCAACATTAGCTTTACTTGTATGTAATGAAGCTTTTAAGATAAACGGATTTGATAATAAAGGTATTCATGCCATTACAATGCCTGGTTTTGGAACAACAAAACGAACAAAAAATAATGCGCAGTTATTAATGGATTTATTGCATGTTTCCAGTGAAGAAATCAGCATTGTTCCTGGTGTTTTACAGCATTTTAAGGATATTGAACACGATGAAAGTATTCATAATATTACATATGAAAATGCGCAGGCACGTCAGAGAACTTATATTTTAATGGATTTAGCCAATAAATATAATGGAATTGTTGTTGGAACAGGAGATTTAAGTGAATTGGCATTGGGTTGGTGTACCTATAATGGAGATCATATGAGCATGTATGCTGTCAATGCATCCGTTCCTAAGACTCTGGTTCGCTATATTGTTGAAAGTTATGCATTAAAAGAAGAACAACTTCATGATGTATTATTTGATATATGTGATACACCGGTATCTCCTGAACTTCTTCCTCCTGATTCTCAAGGAAAAATTCAACAAAAAACAGAAGAAGTATTGGGTTCATATGATTTACATGATTTCTTTTTGTATCATATGCTTCGTTTTCATGAAGAACCAAAGAAAATTTATGAATTGTCTGTATTAGCTTTTCCAAATGTTAATAAAAAAACAATTCAAAAAGCCATCCATACATTCTATCATCGTTTCTTTACACAACAATTCAAACGGAATTGTATGCCAGATGGTGTAAAAGTAGGAAGTATTTGTTTCTCTCCAAGAGGTGACTGGCGTATGCCAAGTGATGCATCTAGTGCATTATGGAAAAAACAATTAGAAAATTTAGAATAAAAAAACAAGTGGTTTGTGAACATAACACAAACCACATTTTTTTGGCTCATACTAAACAATCATTTGATTTTGTAAGCCATTCTTTTACCTGAGACACACTACATTCTACAAATTCTGCAATATCTTTTATATCCATTCCTTTGATTTTTAGTTTATAAGCAGTTTTTATTTTTTCCTCAAGTTTTCCTTTTGCTTCTCCTTGAGATATTCCTTGAGATATTCCTTGAGATATTCCCTGAGCGAATCCCTCAAGTCTTCCACTTTCTCTTATTTCTTCCATGATCTCACACATGTTTTTCACCTCCATATTTCCGGTTTTCAATTGTTTGACAGCTTCTTTAAGTTCTATCGTTTTCATTTCTCGATAATCACTGCAT
>NZ_JBJEEY010000035.1:0-2923 GCF_051873555.1 Floccifex sp.
CTTTATTTTATGAATGTGATTTGATCTCGATTTTTGTATAAGAAAACAGGTCCATTTTCTTGAAGTGCAATGGTTTCTTCTAAATAATAATAAATTCCATCAACTTCTACATTTAATTCCAAAGCATAACAAGTATTATTTGATAATTCAATATCCCCTTTTACTGGGATAGCTTCTTGTTGTGAATATAAACCAATGGTAGGTCCTGGTCCATGACCAAATACATTGCATGGATGTGAATATAAAGTTGCATGTAATCCTTCTTCTAATGCCTGTTGTTTGGAAGCTAAAAAAACATCATTACCAGTTTTTCCAGCAATCATATTTTCCATGACAATATCTTGAAAACGATTTCCTTTTTTCATGCCTTCTATTAATTTTTCTGGAACACTTGTTTCATTGTCTTTGGCAACATAGGCTAAACGCTGTGTATCTGTACACATATTCATATAAGTGATTCCAAAATCACAATGTAATAAATCTCCTTTTTCGATGACACAATGATCCATTCGAGAATTTGTACCATTTTCTCTTTGTAAATCCATTGTAGGCTCAAACCAGTATGACAATCCATATGAATTTACTTTTTCTTTCATAAACCATACTAAATCATCTGTTGTTGTGATGCCAGGTTTTATGACAGCTGTTGTATACATTTCTTCCATAATGGAATGGGCAACTTCCATAACTTCTGGCATCATCTGCATTTCAGTTTGAGTTCGAATTTCCATTAATTTAATAGCCAGTAAATCATCATTAATCATTCGATCCAGCCATTTATCTTCCAGATTCTGTAAAAATAAAGTATAAATTCCCATACTGAGTCCATCACTAAAAGCAAATTCTGTAGAACAATTAATGGCGATTTGTTTTGGATTGTATTTATTAAATAATCGAGTCAAAGCATCCATTTGGCTTTCTTTTCCAAATTGATAGAATGGTTCATAATAACGATCTAAATCTTCATCTGGCATACTTAAAGAATAGCGATGAATATAATTTTCTTCTTTTACAAAAACCAGCATAGTAATACGACGTGCTGTTAAATAAGCAGGTGGTGTTAATGCTCTAAAAATTGGTTCTTCATTATATTCTTTACTGGCTACAATCCACATATCGGCTTCTGATTGAAACATAACCTCAGGTAAAATGTCATTAAGTCTTTCTTTTAAGCATTGTTCCTGAATTTTGTATTGTTCTTTTAATGAACGAATTTTCATAAGATACCTCCAAAATAAAAGCTACCTTAATGGTAACACTAAAGTAGCTTAATTCCTATTCATTTTATTTTAATCTTATTCAAAATAAGCACGAGTTAAATCGTAGTGACCTTCTGGAGAAGAAACGATTCCTTTTAAGTTGCTCTTCTTTAAGTAAGGTTCAGAATATCCGATTAATGGTACGATATAAGCTTGGTCTTCTACTAAATATTTTTCAGCAGCCCCTAATTTTTCAAGACGAGCAGCAGGATCACTTTCAGCGTTTGCAGCATCAATCATTGATTCATAAGTTGCATCATCAGTTAAGTTACCAGCTGTATCTTTTCCATATAACATTTCTAAGTAAGTCATTGGATCAAAGTAGTCAGCTGTCATAGCATGACGGAACATTTCACCTTCACCTTTGTCACGAGCATCAAAGAAAGTAGATTTTTCTGTAGATGTACATTTCAAGTCGATATAGATTTCTTTTAAGTTAGCTTGTAATACTTGTGCGATATTTTTGTGCATTGCTGTATCGTTATATTTGTATTCGATAGTTAACATGTTATCTGCACTATATCCTTTGTCTTCCATGATTTTCTTAGCAGCTTCTAAATCATATTTAGTTTCATCACCAGTTTCTTCACGGAAGTCACCATTTGCACCTGGAATACCACTTGGAACATATCCATATAATGGATAAGCAGCTTCACCATATCCAGAAGCTTGAGCTACTTCATCACGATTAATTGCCCAAGAAATAGCATGACGAATATCAACGTCTTTCAATGCTTTTAATCCTACACTTGATTCATCGTTTTCATTTCCACAGTTTAATAAAATGTAGTAATTACATACAAATGGATCAATTACATATACTTGTTCTTTTAATTCATCGTCTGCATATACAGTTTCAGGATTACATGAAGTTGCGAAATCTAATTGATCAGATTGGAAAGCAGATACTTCAGAATCTTGGTCAGTCATGACTGTATATTCAATTGTATTTAATTTAATTTCATCAGCTAAATAATAGTTTTCATTTTTAGCTAAAGTAACACCAGCTGCATAGTCAACAGAAGTTGCTGTAAAGGCACCATCAACTGGATAATCTGTTCCTTTTGCCCATGAATCATCTAATGGATCTTCTCCAACGATGTCTTCACGAACAGGGTAGAATACGTTACTTACTAATACAGATGTAAAATAAGGAACTTTTTCTTTTAATGTGATTTGAATTGTATGATCATCTAATGCAACAGCACCAAAGTCAGTCATTTTTTCAAATGCATCTGGATCTGCTGAACCATCAATGGCACCAGAAATATATTTAGTGATGAACATTGAATAGTAAGCATTGGCAGTACCTAAAGCAGCCGCACGTTTCCAGGCATATACGAAATCATCAGCTGTTAAGTCTTCACCATCAGACCATTTAGCATCTTCTGTGAATTTAATTGTATAAGTTAATCCATCGTCACTGATTTCAGGCATATCTTCTGCTAATACAGGAACTGTATTTCCTTCAGAATCTAATTTATACAAACCATCATACATAGAATTTAAGATATTGGCATCAATCGAAGCATCGACTTTCGCAGGGTCTAATGTATTGATATCCCCACCAACACCTACACGAACTGTGTCAGAATTTGAATCTGAACCACCACAACCAGCTAACATTGTTGCAGCCATCGCAATACTAACTGCACCAGTTAATA
>NZ_JBJEEY010000036.1:0-2906 GCF_051873555.1 Floccifex sp.
TTCTGTCTGTTTAGTACTTTCATCTTATCATATTTAGAAATTGTGATTTTGGTTAATTTTTACATTATTTCATTTATTATTTACATATACTCAATTGTGAAAACAATGTGACAAAAAAAGGAACAACAAGTGTTCCTATAGTTTCATAGCTAAATCTGTCGCAGCCCATACAACGTGTTTTAAATTACCAACAAATTGTACATCGCCCACAAAATGAATGTTTTCTACATCTTTATATTTTTCTTTTAATTCATTATTTGGTTCATATCCAATGGAAGTGATAATGGAATCACATTTTATACCATATGTTTTTCCATCCTTTTCATAATGTAAACCACTCTTTTCCAAGCTGGTTACTTTAGCACTTGTAATAACATTCACTTTATGTAATTTCAATAAATCAATTAAACATTGTCTATTTGTTGCGGCTAATTCTCTAACTTTGATGATATCATCCATCATTTCAACAATCGTAACTTCTTTTCCTTTTAATGCTAAATCATAAGCAATTTCACATCCTGTTAATCCTCCACCAATAACAGTGACTTTTTGACCAACTTCTTTATATCCTCTCAAATATTCAATGGCTTCAATCATTTCGCGCTTATCGGATTTCATAACTCTTGGACTTGCTCCTGTACAAATGATATATTCATCCGCTGATAAAGAAGAAAGATTATTTAAATCAACTTCTGTATTCAAATGCAATGTAATCGTATCGTATTTTTCATTTACCTGACGTCTATACCAATCTATTAACATACGATCTTTTTCTTTGAATTCTGGTGCAGCAGCGGCAATAAAGACACCACCTAATTCATTCGATTTTTCATATAAATCTACTTTGTGTCCTCGTTTTGCTAATTGAATCGCACATTCCATTCCACCGATTCCACCACCAATAACAGCTATATTTTTTATAACTTTTGCAGGAATAACAGGATATTCATCTTCATGCATAGTTGCTGCATTTAATGCACAACGTGTTCCTGCTCCCCAGAACAAACCAAAACATCCATTGTGACAAGCAATACATGGTTTAACATCTTCATAGTTTCCGTTTTTAACTTTATCTGGCCATTCTGGATCAATTAAATATTGTCTGGCACATCCTATCGCATCTACTTGTTCCATTTCAATGGCTCTATATGTTTGTGGCAAATACTCCATTCTTCCAGCTACACAAACTGGAATATGTACATAGTTCTTAATAAAAGCTGCATCGGTTAAATTGTGAGCTAATGGCATATATACAGGAGGATGACACCAATACCAGGAATCATATGTTCCATTGTCACAGTTCAACATATCATATCCAGCTTCTTCTAACATTTTAGCAACAGCTGGACTTTCTTCTAAGCTTCGTCCAAATTCTTTATATGGCTCTTCTGGTAAAGCTCCTGAGTTGAAACCTTTCATTTTGCTGGCAACGGAATAACGCATGGAAACTGGGAAATCCTGGCCTGCTTGTTCTTTAATTTCCTTAACAATTTCACACGCAAATCGTAAACGATTTTCTAAGCATCCACCATATTCATCTGTTCGCCAGTTCGAACATTCCATCGCAAATTGATCCAATAAATATCCTTCATGAACCGCATGAACTTCCACTCCATCAAATCCTGCTTCTTTTAATAATTTTGCACATAAACCAAATTCTTTTATATAACGATGAATTTCATCAACAGTTAATGCACGATGCGTTTTTTCGGGAACCCATACATTTGGTAAACCTTCACTTGGTCCATTCATGGCTTCCGCTGTATCGCAACCAGGAATATACATAGCACTTGTAATGGATAAACATCTTCCCATTCCAGCTCCAATTTGTAAGAATAACTTACAATCGTATTTATGAATTTCATTCATGAATTCTTTTAAACGGTCCATATTTTTTTCAATGTCTTCATGTAACCACCCAGGTCTTCCCCACATATCTTTAATTTGTGAAATACCTGTGATAATCAATCCAACTCCACCTTTGGCTCTTTCAATGTAATAAGGCGCTGCTTTTTCATTAAAACCTCTTTCAATTAAAGCAGTTCCACCCATTGCACACATGACAAAACGATTTTTGATTTCTGTTTGATTAATTTTAAATGGAGTAAACATTTTTTCGAATTTTTGCGTCATATTATACCTCTCTTTCCGAATTATATTCGCCGAACTCCATTCGGTTATAATTCTATTTTATCATTATATTTTTTATTGTAAATAAGATATAATAAACACATGGAAAATTTAACAAACCGACAAAAACAAGCACTTGAAACAAAGCAACTCATTATCAAAACATTCTTTAATTTATTAAAAGATAATGCTCTGGAAGATATAACAATCCAAACCATTTGTAAAAAAGCCAATATATCAGTTGGAGCTTTTTATCATCACTATAACAGCAAAGACGAAGTCTTAGCCGAAACATTCACTCAATTTGATGACTTTGTTTCCCAAGTACTTGTGAACAAGCCTTATCAATCTTCAAGTGAAGCCATTATTGATTTTTTATATCATCTAGTCATTGGTGCAAAAGACAACGGTGTCAATACCACTAGAGAAATATTAAAACTCGCTTTAAAAAATCCTTCTTATTTTGAAGACCAGGAACGCTATTCCAGAAAATATTTAAAACAAATTGTGAATAAAGCATTGGAAGAAAAACAATTAAAACCCGAAACCAATGTAGATTTTTTATGTTCTCTTTTATTAAGACACGCTCGAGGAATTGGTTATGACTGGGTAGCTCATAATGGGAATTATGACCTGGATCAGACGCTTCATTATGATTTGACGATTATCTTAAAATCTTTTGAAAACACCTAAAAAAATCAAAAGTTTATACAAACCTTTGATTTTTTTCGCTAAGTTCAACTAAAAAGTTGATAATTGTACGTCAATAATGTCAA
>NZ_JBJEEY010000037.1:0-2871 GCF_051873555.1 Floccifex sp.
TTCTGTAGGACAAGAATTTTTAAAAGGTAAACAAGTCATCACAAAATTTAAAGAATTGCCTAAATTTCTGCAAGACATTGAACTCAAATGTCAATATCTATCTTTTGACACATTTAAAGCTAGAAAGGTGGTGTATTATGATCGTTAGTATATGCATTTTAATCTTTCTTGTGTGTCTATACATCTATTTTTTTCCATGTATCCCAAAGCGAAAGAAACACTATACGTACGCACTATTACTTGGATGTCCTGCTCATGATGATGGAACCATGTCTTCAAGTCAAATCAAAAGATGCAATCTTGCGATTGACATGTATAAAAAGGGGCTTTATGATACGCTAATTATCTCTGGGTCAAATGTAAAAAATAAGTATGTGGAAGCCAAAGTTATGCACAATTATATAACAAATAAAACGGAAATCCCAACCATTCTAGAAACACACGCAAGAAATACCTTTGAAAACTTCAAGTTATCTAAAGAATATATTCAAGAGCAAGATGTGCTCATTCTAACATCCCAAACGCACGCCAAAAGAGCTTGTGCAATTGCCAAGCAATTCTTTTCAGATTATGGTTGTTCGTGGTTTAAAGATTTAAAGATGAAGCACATTCTTCGCGAAATTATTTCTCGTATCATCTACATTAAAATTGAAATTCAGAAGAAAATAGGAAGGTATTAGCCTTCCTATTGAATTGTACGATCGACTTCATTGACGCTTCGTACTTTTTTTAAGTTCGCAATTAAATTTTGTAGATGCGCTGCATTCTTTACTGCAACCGTTAGTTTTGTAGTTGCCTCTAAGTTTCCTTCATCCACAGCCGAATCTACATGTTTTAAATAAACATTGCACTGCTGTAAAGTCGTTACAATATCACTCAACAAGTAGTTACGATCATCACTATGAACCACCAAATTGACTTCATATTGTTTTTCATCTAAGCCCTCTTCCCATTGAACAGGAATCAGACGTTTCTTTTCATTCAAGATATTTGGACAATCCGCTCTATGAACCTTCACACCTTGGCCTTTAGAAATATATCCAATAATTGGATCACCCGGAATAGGTCGACAACAATTGGCCAAAGATACCGCAATTGTATCAACGCCTGGAACAATAACACCACAATTTGAATGTTTCACTTGGTGAGCTGGCTGCTTATTGTAGATCTTCATAATTTCCTGATTTTCCAACATATTTGAACGATTCTTCACCAAACGATCCACAATGGACTGCAATGATACACGCTTCATCGCAATACCTACACATAGATCATCCACACTCTTAAATGACAAAGATGTTAAAATCGACTCTAAACGTTTGGTTTCCATTAATTTTGGATCCAGCTTCAAACGTCTAAACTCATCTTCAAGCATCGATTGACCTAGCTTAATGCTGTCCTTGCGTGACTGCTGCTCTTGTTTTTGTAAGAAAGTACGAATCTTATTTCGTGCATGTCCACTCTTAACAATCTTAATCCAGTCTGCACTCGGACCTACAGAGTTGTTGTTGGTTAAAATATCAACAACATCCCCCGTTTTTAATGACGTGTTCAAAGGTACAATAGCTCCATTGACTTTAGCACCAACCGTTTTATTACCAACCTCCGTATGGATTCTGTACGCAAAATCGATTGGACAAGAACCTGAAGGTAACGCAATAACTTTACCTCTAGGAGTTAAACAATATACATTGGCTTCAAAAATATCTTTTTGAAGTACATTCATATATTCAAGTGGATCTTCACTCTCTTCATCAGTCATCATAGAGAAATCTCTAAACCAAGAAAGTTTATCCTCAATCTCTTTTTGTTCATACTCAGGCGCATAATTACGATTTTCTTTATACTTCCAGTGTGCCGCAACACCTCGTTCGGCAATCGCATCCATTTCTTCAGTACGAATCTGGATTTCAAAAATATTACCATGTTCTGGCTCTACAATCGTCGTATGCAAAGACTGATACATGTTGGCTTTAGGCATCGCAATATAATCTTTAAAACGACCAGGAATCGGTCTATATTTGGCATGGATATAACCTAATATTTCATAACAATGCACCACTGAATCTGTAATAATACGAATTGCTAATAAGTCTAAAATTTCTTCAAAGCGCTTGTTTTTTGTAACCATCTTTTTATAGATGCTGTAGAAATGTTTAGAACGGCCAAAAATACGATATTGAATATTATACTCTTGTAAAATCGATTCAATATCCGAAATCATTTCTTGAACTTGACCATTACGATCACTTTCACGTTGTTTTACCAACCCTTTGATTTCTTCATACTTCTTATAATCCAGATATTTAAAAGACAAATCTTCCAACTCGTTTTTTATTTCACTGATACCTAAACGGTGTGCAATCGGTGCATATACACTCAACGTTTCATGCGCAATCTTCTTTTGTTTTTCCGGACGCATATACTGCAACGTACGCATATTATGTAGACGGTCCGCCAATTTAATCAAGATGACACGAATATCTTTGGCCATCGCAATAAATAACTTACGATGGTTGCTTGCCAAATATTCTTCTTCATCTTTAAACTTAATGGCACCAATTTTCGTAACTGCATCCACCAAAGTTGCGATTTCTTCACCAAACAATTCTATAATCGTATCTGTAGTTACGCCTTCACAATCTTCTACTGTATCATGTAAAAGACCAGCCGCAATCGTTTTAGGGCCACAATGCATTAACGCTAATGTATTCGCCACCTGAATTACGTGAATGACATAAGGCTCTCCACTTTTACGAAACTGCCCCTTATGGTGTTCATAGGCAAAATCATATGCCTTTTGTATCAACTCAATGTTTTCTGGGCGTTTTATATATGTCTGTACATTCTCCATGCACTCTTCAAAAGTAA
>NZ_JBJEEY010000038.1:0-14695 GCF_051873555.1 Floccifex sp.
CTCTTTATTTCCTTCTTCAGTTACTGTTGCATCCTTAGCTGAAATATGTTTAAGATCATGATTATCTAGTATCTGTACTGTTTTTGTAACTGTAAATTTATATCCATCTGAAGTTGTCGCATATACAACCCAATTAAAGCTATTTTCACTCTTATTATAGTTGCCACCACTGATTTGACCATTTAATCCATCCGATTTATCGACATCTATTTCTCCACCACTATACTGATATTCTAAACATAACCTAGCGCTTCCCAGATCTTCAGGTAAAGATACAGATACTTCCGTATCCTGTGTTCTACATACCTGATTCGGTGCATTGATTGTAATAACAGGCAAATCTTTTCGTGTTCCTTCTTTTTCTTCACCGCAAATAGCACATTCTTCCCAATATTGGCTCTCATTTCCTGTCCATACATAATCCGTGCAAATATGATTTGTTTTATCAACATATTGCTGATATTTATCCGCAACTGCTACAACTGGATATCCACAAATTGTATCTGGAATCACAACACTACTCTTTCCTTCTCCTAGTTTTATTTCAGTAATTGTTGCTTCATTGTTGTTCAAACTATATTTTACTTGTGTTGTATATATAACAAATGCGTAACTATCTATCGATATTTCTTTATCCGGCAAGAATATACAATTAAGATTTCCTATCCTAAATGCGGAGCTTTTAATAGATTGAATGTTATAAGGAATTTCTACACTTGTAAGCTTATTGCAATTTAAAAAAGCACTTCCTTCAATTGTAGTAACTTTATTAGGAATATTTATGCTTGAAAGCATAGAGCAATATTCAAAAGCTGATTCTCCAATAGATGTAAGATTTGAATCATTTCCAAATTTAACATTTGAAAGTTTGTAACAACTATTAAAAGCACAGTAACCAATAGATGTAACACTATCAGGAATGATGATGCTTGTAAGGCTTATACAAGAATCAAATGTTCTTGGTTTAATGGAATCAACCTGTAAATTTTCTGCAAAATTAACATTGCTGAGGTGATTATTATATGCAAAAGCTGCTTCTTCAATATTAGAAACACTGGCAGGTATAGATATACTTGTAAGTTCTGTATAACCAAAAGCTGATTTCCCAATACATGTGACACTATCAGGAACACTATATGAAGAACTAGATTTTCCTGCAGGATATTGTATCAATTCCGTTTTATTCTTATTAAACAGTACACCATCTTCTGACAAATAAGCTGAATTATTCGTATCTACTGTGAAGCTTGTAATACCTGTACAATGATGAAATGCATATTCTCCTATAGATGTAATACTAGAAGGTATAGATACACTTTTAAGTTCCCAGCAATTTTCAAATGCTTTTGTTCCAATTGCTGTAACAGTTATTTCATTAATTTTACCTGGAATATTAACTACAGTATCCGTTCCAATATATTTAGTGATCGTTACTGTATCACCTGATACAGTGTATTCAAATTTTCCATCACTTGTTGTATTTGCCGATATTGTCATGGGTATCAGCATGCATATTGTACATATTGCACATAATATACTTAATAATTTTTCTTCATGTTACTCTCCTTATGATAAATAATCATTTATATTATCTTAGTATTTTTTATTTATGTCAATTAAAAAAGAGGTCTTATTTAACCTCTTTTCTATGAAAATTATTTTCTTTTCTTTTTATTCAAGATCCATCCAATTCCCATGGCATCTAAGCTTGTAAACATTAAAGACATCCATAATCCTGCATTTCCAATTACACTTGTATTGGTTCCTGTTTTCTTGTCTTCTTTTTTAGTTTCTTCTTTCTTAGTTTCTTCTTCCACTTCATCTTCATTCACTGGTTCTGATTCACTGACTTCAAATTCAGCTGTTGCTTCTCCTCTTTCTGAACCAATAGTAATTGTATGTTTTCCTAAAGCTAAAGTGGATACATAATCAGGATTCAATGTAACGATTATACTTCCTTCCTGAAGTGTAAAATCATCTTGTTGTCCCAATTCTTCATCGTCTACTATTACATACTTAAATTCATTAATACTTGCACTGGAAGTAAAAGATAATGCTTTCTTACTGCCAACTTTTACAATTTGTCCATTCCCTTTAATGATTTCAGGTGGAAGTTTATCAATCATTACATCAAAAATTTCATTATTTCCTTCTGAATCTGAAAAAGCTTTATTACATCCTGTACAAGTGTAGTATTCAATATTTCCGTCTTCAAATAAAGTAGGATCTTTGGCATCTACATGTTCAATACTATGCACATCTTCATCATAGTCTCCGTATTCATTATAACAAGTTTCACAAATTGCTTTTTGAGAACAAGTCGCAATACCTCCACTATGATTCTTTAAAGTTACTTTTTTATCAACACGAAAACCAACATTATCTTCTGTTTGTGCAAACACATATACAGTAAAACTTTGCTCATCATTTGTAGCTTTAGAAGTATCTACTTTTGCGGTATAGACATTTCCGTTTTGTTCTAAAGAAATATGACCTGTTCCTACATATTTAAACTCATATCCTGCATAAAATGATTTGATTCCTTCAGGTATTTCAAAACTAAATGAATAATAAACACCTCTACAATATGTATCTTTTCCTTCAATCACGATATCTGGTGTTTGTGCAAATGTAATGGTTGGTAAAAGCATGAATGTTGTACATAAAGCTAACAACATACCAAGTAATTTTTTCTTCATATTCTCCTCCATATTTATAAATGATTATTTATATTATACAGAGTATTTAAAATACTTTCAATATCTATTTGTATATTTTTACTCGTTTAGTGTAATTTTTGACATTTTCAACTCAAAATAAAAAAGCTGATGATCAGCTTTATTATTTCGCATTATATTTTTCAATGAAAAGTGTAAGTGCTTCTTTTAATACATCAATTTGTGATTTTAAATAAAATTCATCTTCAAATAACGCATAATGCACACAAGCACGAATCAAAATGAAAATTAATGGAGTAATTTTTTCACAAGGAATTCCCAATTTCCCTTCCAATGATTTCGCATATTCCATATAACGTTCATCCACGCCTTTAAAGAATTTTTGACCATATTCTCTATACTTCGGCTGTGTATACACTTGATACATCAAGCGATATTTTTTTCCATGGTTTTCTGCAGTCCAATAAGGAATTTCATCAATAAAACGCCATAAATCCTCTACATCCTTAGGTGCTTTTGCCATGAATTCATCTTCTACTTTGCTCATGCAATATTCTGTAGACTGAATAATTAAATCATCCTGGTTTTCAAAATATTGATACAAACTTGCTACGTTGCATCCACAGGCTTGCGAAACCGACTTCATTCCCACATTATTCAATCCATATTCCGCATAACACGCAAAGCTCTTTTCCATAAATTCAACTTTTTTTGCCCACCGTGCTTCTTCATTTACAGTACGCATAGATTCACCCCGTTCTATTATTAGAAAAAGTATTCCCTAATATTATGAAAACAAATTTTGAATCTGTCAAGAATGTGTCATAATTAACGTGATTCATTGCTCAATTTGATCATGTCTTTTGTGATTTCTGTCAAAGAATTGGCTCCACACATTTCCATGGCCTCTATTAATTCTTGTCCTAAACGATTCACAAAAATTTGAATGCCTTCTTCTTGTGCGCCATAAATTCGATTCACAAAAGGGCGACAAATCAATACACCATCAGCTCCCAATGCCAACGCTTTAAAGACATCATAGCCTGTACGAATGCCTCCATCCACAAAAACTGTCATTGAATGATTGACGGCTTTAACAATGTCTTCTAATACATCAGCAGTCGCAGGAGTTCCATCTAAGACTCGACCCCCATGATTGGAAACTACAATAGCACTTGCCCCTGCTTCTTTGGCTTTTAAAGCCCCTTTGACACTCATTATTCCTTTAACAATAAAAGGAACCGGTGTCGCATCAATAATTTCTTTTAGTTCTTCTACACTTTTTCTTCCAGCAGGTGGATTGGCATTTTTCAAAAATGGAAGCCCTGAAGCATCGATATCCATCGCAATAGCAATCGCTTCGGATTGTAATGCATGCTGCAACTTTTCAAAATAAACATCTTTATGCCAAGGTTTAATCGTTGGAATTCCCATTCCCTGGTTCTCTTTAATAATTTGACAAGAATTCACCATAATATCTGGATTAATCCCATCGCCAGTAAAACCAAGAATGCCTGCTTGCCGACATCCACGAATCAATACTTCATTATAACTGACATCATTGAAACTATCTCCGTAATGATTATTAACGGCTCCAACAGGTCCTGCAAAAAATGGATACTTAAAAGTTTGTCCAAATACAGTAAATGTCGTATCCACTTTTTTATTTTCTACAATGGTGTCCAAATTCAAATCATATTTTTGCCAGGCTTTATAATTTCGAATCGCTCCTTGTCCACTTCCCTTTGCCCCTGGACCAGGAATATGATTACTGCAGGCTTTTCCATTACAAACAGGACACGAAAAACAATATTTTCCTACAAGTGGACGACTCTTTTCTAATACTTCTAAATCATTCATAGTCCTTGTTCCTTTACAAACGCATAAATATTGTCTTCTTTTTGTTGATTGGAAAGAGAAATTGTTCCCACTGGACTTGTATACATCACAAATTCTTCATTTCCATCTAATTCAAACATAGGATCACAAATTGTATTGTCATAAGCCGCAATCGCACATGTTCCCAATCCCAATGCCGTACAAGCCAAATATAAGTTTTGTCCTACATGTCCTGCATCAATAGTTAATGGACGATGGGCATTGATGCCATAACGCCATTCGTTTCTGTAACAAACAATAGACCAGTAAAACACAACCGATGCTTTCTTTGTCCAAGGTTGCTTACATAAAGAATCATTGATGACTTCCTGAATGTTTTCCACTTCTCCTAAATATTCTAATTTATGTCCCATAGGAAGATAATGATACTTACCTGGTTTTAATCCATCTACTTTACGAATCAGTAAATACGTTTCAAATCCATGTCGAGCTCCTCCTGAAGGAACTGTACGAAGCGTGGCATAGCTTTTCCCTCGAATGGATTTAATGCCTTGTGTCGCCCATAATAAATACGACAACTGTAAAAGACTGATATTTTCATCGGTATAAATACGATGACTTTGTCTTTTATTAATGACATCCATAAAATCATTATTAATATTTAATTCATCAAAATTCATTGGAAGATCAATGGATTGATCCCGCATAGGTGCTTTAACCAGTGGAGGCTGCGGCAACTTCATTTGCTGATCCGATACAAAATCTTCTCCTGAAATATCATAGTGTAAAAAATCTCTACCTTGTTGAATTAATTTCTTTTTTGTCTGTTCATCCATACTTTACTCCTTTATCTCAATATTATAATCAAAACCATTTTCTAATATATATTCTTCTAACGTCCAGTCGTTTTCATAAATTATTTGTGCCACTTCTTTTCCAACATAACGAAAATGCCACGGTTCATTCGCTGTTCCCGTTATATCTGTTTTATTTTCTGGATATCGTAAAATAAAACCATATTTATGTGCATTTTTAATAACCCATTGATATTCTTTGGTATCACCAAACGTTAAGGCTTGTCCATCATCGACACTTTGACTCGTTAAATCTACGCCTAAACCCAATTGATGTTCACTACTTCCTGGAATTGCTACTAAGCTCGCTGCTGTAACAGGATCATAGACAGAAAAATAATAATCGTAAACAGATTGCTGGTCTTGATAGCTTCGATATGCACTTTTAATTAAAATATATAAATCTTTTTCTTTGGCATCTTGAATCATTTGTTCTAAAGCATGAGCTGCTTCTTTTCGCATTTGATTGTTAGTACAATCACTGGCTGTTTTACCATTTACTTCGACTAAATCATCTGGTTCATATGTTGAATCTACATAAAATCCTTTTTTTATTAATACATCATATTTTTTGGAATGAATTGAATAATCTCGATTGATTTCATTGCTTGAATCAATAAAAGGATAAGAAACACTTAAAATCGTATCCAATATGTCTTCATTTGAATGCATATAGGCTTCTAAATCATATGCCATAAAGCCATTTGTTTCATAGAAAGGCAAAACACTTTCATATGTATACTGATTTTTCACAACCAGTTCAAAATCCGAAATTGAAAAAGACTTCATCATGTCTCGACAAATATCCATAGAATAATTTAAATTCATTAAATCTTCTTTTAAATCATACAAAGAATCAATATAAGAAATGACTTCTTCTTTATTTTTATTTGAAATACCTTCATAAAGATTATAATCAAAATAATGTTGATCATTTTCAAATGAATTATATGCCTCTATTTCAACTCTATCATTTTTTAAATAATCTCTTTTTTCTTCTTTATCTACTTTTAAAATGATATTTTGTTCCTGAAAACTATATCCCTTACAAAACAAAATTATTCGATTAACTTGTGAACACACCAAAACCACAACCAGAACTGGAATCAGGATAACAATTGCCAGACGCTTGATATTTACTTTTCTTTTTCTTTTAGCCATGTAAACAATACCTCTCCATATTCCATATTTCATCCACAAAATCTTCATAGAAATCTGGTTCATGACAAACCAACAATAATGTTCCTGGATATTCCATTAAAGCTTTTTTTAATTCTTCTTTGGCATCAACATCCAAGTGATTGGTTGGTTCATCTAAAATCAATACATTATTAGCTGTATTCATCAATTTACATAAACGAAGCTTAGCTTGTTCTCCTCCTGATAAAACATATACCTGACTTTCAATTTGATCGGTTGTTAAGCCACACTTGGCTAAAGCACTTCGAATTTCATATTGACTCCAGGAAGGAAATGTATTCCATAAATCTTCAATGCAAGAAAGAGACGGTGCTTTTTCTTCTTGTTGGAAATAACCAATTTGCAGATTATCGCCATTGGATACATTTCCTTCAATACAATCAATTTCTTTTAATAAACTCTTGATCAAAGTACTTTTTCCCAATCCATTGGCTCCAATAATCGCAATTTTCTTTCCTTTTTCTAAATGAATATTGATTGGCTTGGACAAAGCATGGTCATATCCAATTACTAGATCCTGAGTTTCGAATATCCATTTTGAAGGTGTTTTTCCCATCAAAAAAGAAAACTCTGGCCTTGGCTTTTCTTTACGAAGCTCAATTCGCTCCATTTTATCCAATTGTTTCTTACGTGAATTCGCCATTCCACGCGTAGCCACTCTCGCTTTATTACGGGCAATAAAGTCTTCCATTTTTTCAATTTGCGCTTGCTGTCTTTGATAAGCCGCTTCTAATTGACGCTTTTTAATTTCATAAACACGAACAAATTCATCATAATTTCCTGCATAACGTGTGATATAAGGTGCCTGTACATGATAAATCACATTAATGACTTCATTTAAAAACGGAATATCATGACTCACTAAAATAAAAGCATTTTCATAATTCTTTAAATACGTTTTTAACCATTCAATGTGTTGGGCATCCAAATAATTTGTAGGCTCATCCAATAATAAAATATCCGGTTTTTCCAGTAATAATTTTCCCAATAAAACTTTGGAACGCTGTCCTCCACTCAAAGAATCTGCATCTCTATCCAATCCATAGTCACAAATACCCAATGCATTTGAAACTTCATCAATTTTAGAATCAATCAAATAAAAATCATGCTGATCTAAATATTCTTGTCGAATTCCAATATCCTCTAATAAATCATCTATTTCATTTGAAGACAAATCTTCCATTTTCATGTAATCATCATTAATGGATTGTTCCATTTCAAATAAATCCTGAAATGCCATTTTCAATACATCGCGAATACACATCCCCGATTGTAAAAATGTATGCTGATCTAAATAACCTACTTTTACATTCTTTGACCAAGTGATTTTTCCTTCTTCTGGTTCTAAATGATGCGTCAATAAATTCATAAATGTGCTTTTTCCTTCACCATTGGCACCCACTAAACCAACGTGTTCTCCTTTTAATAAACGAAAATTCACGTCTTCAAAAATGGTTCTACCCGCAAAGGAATGTGATAAATTTTCAACTGTTAATATACTCATGTTACCCTCTGAAAAAAGGAATACATGTTGTATTCCTTAAGAATTTGATGCCACAATTTTAATACGAGACCACAAATCCGAAATAATTTTCTTTGTGTTTTCATTGTATTCAAATTGCTCATCTAGATTATAACCCGAACGAGGAAGATATGCATTAATTCCTTCAAATTCTCCATTTGCTAAGTCATTCAATACTTCTTCATTGCTAGAAGAATATCCAACATAACTTGAATTGTCATAGGCACCTTCATATTGTGCAACATAATTTATAAATTCATAAGCCAAATCAATGTTTTGTGCATTTTTTGGAATAACCATGGCATCACACCAAATATTCGTACCTTGTTTTGGTTCATAATACCCCATATTTTCGTTTTCAGACATAATATATGTCGCATCCCCTGAATAAACCAAACCAAGTGCTTTACGAGCCTGTGCCATATTGTCAATAATTTCATCTGTAACAATTTCTGGTTCCATTGTTTGTACACACTGAATCAGCCATTGATATGCTTCCTGTAATTCATTTTCATTTTCTGTGTTCATGGAATATCCCAATGCTTTCAAAGCCATCATAAATGAATCACGCTCTGAATCATATAAATAAATATCACCTTTATATTTTTCATTTAAGAAAATATTCCATCCTTGTTGTTCCAATTCTTCTTCACTGACTTTTGTTGTATCATAAACAATTCCAACGCTTCCCCAGAAATAAGGAACCGAATATTGATTATTTGGATCGTATTTTAAATCCTTCACATCGTCTACATATAAATCCAGTGCCGTTTGAATGCGATTCAATTCCAATGGCATCAATAAATCTTCTTCAATTAAACGCTGAATCATATAATCACTTGGAACCAGGATATCATAGCTTTCGCCATTAGCTACTTTGATATACATTTGCTCATTGGAATCAAAGTTGTCCATCACCACTTTTGCCCCTGTTTCCTCTTCAAAATCCTGAATAATATTTTCTCCTGTATATTCACCCCAGTTATATACATGAAGTGTTTGTCCGGCATATGGCTTATCCATAACTGTTTTATTCAAAATTGTATAACAAGCCATCACAGCAACTACAACTATCGCAACAATTCCCATTAATTTGTTGTGTCCAGGTTTCTTTGGATGTTTTTCACGATAAATTGGTAAAATATTTAAGATCAATAACGCCGTTGTGATTAAAACAACCACTAAAGTCGATATCGCATTAATACTTGGGTTTACACGTTTTGACATAGTATAAACCATAATACTTAAGTTTTTAACACCACCACCTGTGGCAAAATAAGAAATAATAAAGTCATCAAAGGACATTGTAAAAGCAATTAATGCCCCAGATACAATTCCAGGCATAATTTCTGGAATAATGACTTTTGTCAGTGCTTGCGTAGGCGTAGCTCCTAAATCCATGGCTGCATTAGCTAAATTGGGATCCAGTGAACGAATCTTTGGATTTACACTTAAAATCACATAGGGAATACAAAACGCAATATGCGCTAACAACATCGTCATAAATCCTTTTTCAATTTTAAATGTAATAAACAACAACATCAATCCAATGGCAGTAACTATGTCTGGATTCATCAATGGAAAGTCATTGATTTGTGTCACAATACGACGAATGATTTTCTTTGAATTTGATAAACCAATAGCGGTAATAGTACCTACAATTGTTGATACCAATGTCGCAATTAAGGCAATGGCAATAGTTACATATAAAGACTCCATCATGTCATGGCTTTTTAACATGGTTTGATACCAGCGTAAAGAAAATCCCGTAAAATGTGTCAGAGATTTTCCTTCATTAAAAGAAAAAACCATCATAAAGAGAATTGGCAAATAAAAGAAAATCGTAACCAGACCCATCAGAGTCTTTCCAAATACACGTTTGTCTTTTTTCATATCAATCCTCCCTTTGTGAAGTACGACTTTCAATTTTTCGTACTAACATCATTAAGAACATCATGAGCACTGCCATAATAATCGCAATAGCCGATCCAAAGTTCCATTCTCCTACAGTAATAAATTGATTTTCAATCACATTTCCAATTAAGAAGAAATCCCCTCCACCCAATAGTTTTGGAATGAAGAAAGAACTTACGGCTGGTAAGAAAACCAATGTAATTCCAGATACGACACCTGGTAAAGACAAAGGAAATATAACGCGTAAAAATGTCTGAATTTTATTGGCCCCTAAATCATTGGCTGCTTCAATTAATGATTTATCCATTTTTGTCAAAGATGTATTAATTTGAAGAATCATAAATGGTAAAAAGTTATAAACCATTCCAATTAAAACAGCACTTTCGGTATACAACAATTCCACGTCTTTAAATCCAAAAAAAGCACAAATCGTTGAAATAAGTCCTCCTTTTGTCAGGATTCCAATCCAGGCATAGGTTCTGACTAACATATTGATCCAAGTTGGAAGTGTTATACATAAAATCAAAAGATTTTGGACTTTTTCCGTGCATCTTGAAATATAATATGCCACGGGATAGCCAATCATAAAACAAATAATAGTTGTTTTAATCGCAATCATTACAGAGCGATATAAAACAATCAGGAAATCTTTATCTGTAAAAAATTTTTTATAGTATTCTAGTGTAACCGTAAAAGGTACGATACCATTTCCCTGCTTAATCAACGAATAAAACGCAATCAGCAGCATCGGAAGAAGCAGCATCAAAAAACACCAGAAAATATATGGAATCGCAAGTTGAGAAAATTTTTTCATTAGAATCCAATTTTCTCCATCACATGAATATCTTCAGGGAAGAATGTAAGTCCGACTTCTTTTCCTTCTTCCACAAAATCCGTTGTATGAATCTTGAAGACACGTCCCGTTGTCCAGAAAGTGACTTTATAAATTCCTTCTTTAATATTTTCTTCATCAAAGTCATAGTCAACACTTAAATCAATGGCTTCTTCTTCTCGATTGAGTTTCCATCCCTGTGCATTGGCCCATAGCTTTAAATCCGTATCCAATGCCATGGATTCTTTAATTTCATCAGCTGTTTTAAAGAAATTAAAGGCACTGACAGCTTCATTGGCTTTTTTATTTTCTACGACACGCTGATCAATAACCCAGATTTTTCTTGTGATCGATGTTTTTCCAGTTGAGAAAGTAACCGAATAATCTCCTATTTCTTCTTTTAAATCTGTTTCCACTTTAATAGAAATATATTCATCTGTTTCTGGATTCCAAGCCTGAGCATCCGCACGAGCAATAATTTCTTTATCATCAATGTCTTTCATATCTTCTATATCTAAATAAAAATCATTGGCACTGATTTTTTCACTTCCATCACTGCTAGTGACATCATTTGGTTTTCGAACGTGCATATTTACGGTTATATGCGTTCCAGGAACGGTTTCAACCATTACTTCATAGTGAACCCCTTTAAATAAAACACTCTCTACGGTTCCTGTCATTTTTCCTTGATCCATAGGAACAATATCAATGTCCTCGGGTCGAATAATAACATCCACTTTTTCATTTTCTTTAAATCCAATGTCCACACAATCAAATGTAATATCATCGAAACGAACTTTTTTATCTTCTAACATAATAGCTGGAATAATATTGCTTTCACCAATAAAAGAAGCTACATAACGATTCACCGGTTCATTGTAGATATCTTCTGGTGTACCAACCTGTTGAATTTCACCATCTTTCATAACAACAATTTTATCTGACATAGTCAAAGCTTCTTCCTGGTCATGTGTCACAAAAATAAAAGTGATTCCAACTTCTTGTTGAATGCGTTT
The DNA here is from genome assembly GCF_051873555.1 of Floccifex sp. Lineage (GTDB taxonomy): Bacteria > Bacillota_I > Bacilli_A > Erysipelotrichales > Erysipelotrichaceae > Floccifex. The sequence continues at coordinate 11,856 of NZ_JBJEEY010000038.1, forward strand.
TAATTCATATTGCATTTCTTTACGAAGTTTTAAATCCAAAGCTCCTAAAGGTTCATCCAATAATAAAACATTGGGTTCATTGACTAAGGCACGTGCAATCGCAACACGTTGTTGTTGTCCACCGGAAAGTAAAGTTACATTTTTCTTTTCATATCCTTCCAATCCAATTAATTTCAACATTTTCATGACTTTTTGTTCAATGACATCTTTTGACATTTTTTTGATTTTTAAACCAAACGCAATGTTGTCATATACATTCATATGTGGAAATAAAGCATATTTTTGAAAAACTGTATTTAATTCTCTTTTATATGGAGGCAGCTTGGCAATATCTTGTCCATCAAAAATAACTTGTCCACCACTTGGTTCTAAAAACCCTCCTAAAATACGTAATAAAGTTGTTTTTCCGCATCCACTGGGTCCTAATAAAGTCACAAATTCATTTTCATATATATCTAAGTTAATTCCCTTTAAAACGACTTGTCCTTCAAAGTCTTTCGTAATGTCTTTAAATTCAATAATCTTCTTCTTTTCCATATTCTTTCCTCTTAAAACATTGGCGGCGTTGTCACCCATAAAATTTTTGCGTTTTTATTGGTGTAATTAAATAAATAATGAGACTCTTTTCCATTTAAATAAAACGTCTCCCCTTTATTGACTTTATATACCTTATTACCAATCACAAGCTGTATACTCCCACTTAATACATAACCAAATTCTTCCCCTACAAAACTTGTCATTTCTTGTGATTGTTCTTTGGGTAATAGCGTTAATATAATGGGCTCCATTTCATTTTTTTGCGCATTGGGAACAATCCATTCCACAATAGAATCTTCTCTTTCATCCACAAAAAAATCATTTTGACGAAATACCACTTGCACATTCTTTTCTTCTTGAAAAAAATGCGATAAATCAGTTCCCAGTGCTTCTAAAATATCTTCAAGAGTCGCAATGCTGGGAGAAGTCAAATCTCTTTCTACTTGCGAAAGAAATCCCTTGGTCAGTTCCGATCGACTGGCCAATTCTTCTAAAGTTAAATTATTACGAAGTCGAAGTTCCTTTATTTTTTTTCCAATCTCCATAAAAGCCTCCAAGTTTTGCATTTGTAAACAAATTGTTTAATATAAGCAACTAAGATTATACATTACTTTTCACAAAATACAATATTATAAACAAAAAGTTTAATAAAAAAAACAAAACAATGAGTTAAATTTCTCATTGTTCTGTGTTTTTTCTATTGATTTAATCGATTCGATGAAACAATCCATTCCCTTGTTTTCATCATTTCATCTTCAAAATTCTTAAAATCTTTTAATTTCCAAGTCCAGTTTTCATGACTTAAAGTCCCAGGAAAATTAATACGTGCTTCTTTTTTGAATCCACAAATATCCCATAAAGGAAGAACGGCAATATCCGCTTGTGAATCCAAAACAAAATGACAAACTAAATCATTAAAATTACGATGATCATAGCCTTGTTTCTTAAAGAAACGACGAAGATTGATTTTCTTGTTTTTGGAATAATCCTGATATTCCTGATTCACTGTGGCATTGTCATGTGTTCCAGTATATATTACTACATTCTTTTTTGAAGGTTTTTTCAATAATTTGGGTTCCATTCTAAAAAGAATGACATCCATGCCTGGAATATTAAAATCTTCTTCTAATTCAATCACTTCTTTTCGAATATCTCCTAAATCTTCCGCAATCAATTCAATACCAGGAACCGCATCTAAAATAGCCTGAATCAATTTATGACTCGGTCCTAAAATCCATTCTCCATAAACAGCAGTAGGAGAAGAAGCAGGAATTTTCCAGAATGTATCAAAAGCACGGAAATGATCAATTCGTACCATATCGTAACAACAATTTGTCCAATGCATTCGTGTACACCAGAATTTAAAGCCATCTTTTTCCTGTTGCTCAAAATTATAAATGGGCATACCCCATCTTTGTCCTGTTTCAGAAAAATAATCAGGAGGACATCCTGCTATAAATTTTGGCGTTCCATCTTCATATAATAAAAAATCTTTTTTATTCATCCAGACGTCTGCACTATCATAATCCACATAAAAAGGAACATCTCCCATTATTTTAATTCCTTTTTTATGTGCATAATTCCGAATATCATCCAATTGTTTATAAAATAAAAATTGTAAAAATTTTATATAAAGTAATTCATCCAGATATTCTTCTAAATCAATTTCTTTTGTTTGAGGATAATTTTTGTATTCTTCATCCCATTCAATCCATGGAATATCATTATGTAAATCTCTAAATAATTTAAAAACAGCCCAGTCATTTAGCCAATATGCCTTTTTTTCAAATTTTAAATATTCTTTTTCGTATATATTAAAATTCTTTTTAAATGTACGAAACGCTTTTTGAAAATAAGATTCTTTAAAAGAACGAACTTGTGCATAGTCAACAAAATTGCGAAATTTATTTAAATTCACAACAGAACTTTGGGCAATGAGTTCCATTTCCGCTAAACGATCTAAATTAATGTAAATCGGGTCTCCTGCAAAGCTAGATAATGCTTGATAAGGAGAATGGGTACTGCCAGTAATTTGTAGAGGCAACAATTGCCAGAAGGAATAACCTGCATCGGCAATGAAGTCTATCATTCTTTCTGTTTTTCGTCCAAAATCACCAATTCCCTGATTACCAGGAACTGAAAACATTGGACAAAGAAAACCTGCTTTTCGTGTCATTTTACCTACCTTGTAAACCCTTTCATTTACATAAAATTATAACATATTTGTCATAAAAAGATATACTAATGTAATAAAAAAATGCCATAAAGGCATAAAAAAAGATCCGGCAGCGAGCTATCTTTGC
>NZ_JBJEEY010000039.1:0-14533 GCF_051873555.1 Floccifex sp.
TCATTTCTAAAATCTAACATAGTATTCCTCCTATTTATGTATTCGAAAAAAAAGTGAATTTGTAAAAAAAAAACAATGATATTTTTCAATCATTGTTTACTTCTAATCCAAATTCAGAAGGCAAAAAACGAGGACAAACACTTTCAGATGTACAAATTACACTCGAAGCCAATCGAGTACCAATTTTACAGGCATCCATCATAGATTTTCCATAAATTAATCCAGTGGCTACACCAGCTAAAAATGCATCCCCAGCGCCTGTTGTGTCTTTTACTTCCACTTTTTTAGATGGACAAATGCCATTTTCTCCATCCATTGTCGCAAAGACTGCTCCTTTTTCTCCCATTGTAACGACCATTCTAGGAATATTGGCGCTCTTAACATTTTCAATTAATTTCGCCAGCATTTCTTCTTCATTTAAATTATCATAATCTTCAGAAAAGAAAATACCTGCTTCTTGCTGGTTACAAACAAAACAAGCTGTATTTTGTATCATTTGTCGTCTTTCTACTGCAATGGACATATTTGATACCAAAGCATATACATCTTTTTGATATTTTTTAGCCGCATTGAATACTTTTTTTACAATTTCTTTTTCCATATCCAATTCAATGATGATGCCATCACAATCCTTAAAAATAGCTTCTTCATTTTCTTCAATAATATTGGCAATGGGTTTTAAACTCGGACGCTTTGAAATAGAACCAATGACATCTCCATCATTATCAAAAATAGCTAACCACGTTCCCATTCCATCTTCGACTGCCCAAATATAATCTGTATTTACTTTATGATTTTTTAAAGTCTGTAATACATCTTGTCCCATACCTGTATTATCGACTAACGACACAAAAGTTGGTCGTAATTCTATATTGGCAATGTCTTCCGCAACATTACGAGCCACTCCACCATGAACTTGAACAACTCTTCCAACATTTCTTCCTTTAGGGATATATGTATTAAATGGATATCCCTTGATATCCACAAATACTGCTCCAATCACAACAATACTCATAGTATATTCCCTTCTAAAAAAGGCAGCCTTTCGACTGCCTGTCTTTTATTATTTAATTGAACCTTGGTAATCAACTGCTGTATTTCCACTTACAGTTGGTTCATTTTCAGTGTCATTAGAAATAGTGATATCACCATTGTAGATTTTCTTAGTCAATTCTTTGTAGTCATCTTCAGAGAATGCATCAGACCATTGAGTTGAATCAGACAATCCAACATAGTTTTCACTAGGATCTTCACTAATTAATCCTAAGTTATCCACTTTACCAGCATAATCTGCGAAGTTTCCATCAACTACTGCTTGTAATAAAGTTGTAACAGTATTTGCTAAACCTTTCATAGCAGAAGTAATTGTCATACCTTCACCATATGTTCCATCAATAATAGGAGCCTGATCAGAGTCAACACCAATTACTTTACCATTTACTTTAGCAGCTGCTTCAGCAGCAGAAGTGTAGATTCCACCACCACATGCGAATACAACTTGTGTACCTTGAGAGAACCAAGTATCCATCTTAGCTGTGATATCAGCATCACCATAGAATTGTCCACCATATACATATTTAATGTTGATGTTAACGCTCATTTCAGTCGCTGCAGCATCAGCACCTTGAACAAATCCATAACCATAACGAATAACTGCAGGAACAGCCATACCACCTAAGAATCCTAATTCAGTATATCCCATTTTAACAGCTGCATAACCAGCCATGAATCCAGGAATTTCTTCTTGATAAACTGTAGAATACAATGCATCCATGTTAGCTTCTTCAGAAGCAGAACTTAAATCATATTCACTTAAGTCTAATGCGATAAATTTAACATCTGGATATGTATTTGTACCATAAGCAGCAGCTTCCGCAAATAAGAAACCAGGCATTAAGATAACGTTATATCCATCATCAACAGCTTTGTCAACCATAGCAATACGAGCTGAGTCATCATCTGAAGAAGGTTTGTAATAGTTGAAGTCAATATTATTTTCTTCACAGAATGCTTTACCAGCTTCATAAGTTGTCTGGTTGAAAGATTGGTCAGTAATGTCTCCTGAGTCAGTGATCATGGCAACACGAATTTCAGATGCATCATTATCTGATGAACCAGAACCACAAGCCGCTAACCCAAAAACCATACTGAACGCAACAAACAATTTAAGAATTTTTTTCATAATTTTGTTCCTCCGTATGAATCCTTATGAAATAATTTTAGCACTAAAAATAGACCAGTTCAATATTGATAAGGCTTACATTTTTTATGAAAAAACCATTTAAAATATTTCAAAAAAGAGAATCCATCTGGATTCTCTATCGACTCGATTTGTCGTATGGTATACCATCTGCTTTTGGTGCTCGTGAGTTTTTCGAAGTAAAAGCTAAAATCACCAGACAGACAATATATGGAAGCATATTATATACAGTTGATGGAAGGTGTAAAGCCACCAATAATGGGAATCCCGTGTAAACCGATCCTAAAGCCCTGAATAAACCAAATAAAATGGCCGAAACACCAATTCGAATTGGCTTATATTGACCAAAAATCATAACCGCCATGGCTAAAAATCCAAAACCAGCTACACCATTTTCAAATTTCCATTCTGATACACCAGCTAAAATATAAACCAAACCACCTAGTCCACCAAGCAAACCAGAAATCAAAACACCTGACCAACGCATTTTATAGACATCAATTCCAACTGAAGCCGCTGCTTGTGGGTGTTCACCACAAGATTGCAGGCGAAGACCAAATCGTGTTTTATATAAAACAATATAGGCAATGACTAAAATCACAATCGCAATCACCATAAACCAGTTAAATTCAAAGTGACCAATACGAATGATAAAGTTTTTCTTTTGTTCAACATATACCATTGTACTTGATACATTTGAAGAATCCTGAGCCATATTAATTGCCTTTACAATAACAGTTGCTAAAGCCAATCCCAGCATATTCATTGCCGTTCCAATAATGGTTTGATCGGCTTGTAGATTGACAGCTGAAAAAGCCAGTAAAATCGAATAAATCATTCCAAACAACATAGCTCCAATCATAGCTGCTGCAACCATCGCAAAACCAGTTAATTGCGGGAAAAATCGCATCACAAGAGCCCCGCCTAAAGCACCCATAACCATGATTCCTTCTAATCCGATATTGATAACACCTGAGTGCTCAGAATAACATCCTCCTAAAGCAACCAATGTTAAAACAGAGGCAAAAATTAAAGTATATTGCAGTAATAAAATAAATGTAGTCATACTTTATTTTCCTCCTTTCGCTTCTTTTTTATCCAGCCATTTATTTAGCATTAACTTAAAGAAAGCCACAAATCCACATAAATAAATAATGATAGCAGACATTAAATCCGCAACTTGAGATGGATAAACCGATAAATTAATAGAAGTTCCTCCTAAAGTAATATGTTGAATAAAATAAGAAGAAATAATAGATCCAATTGGACTTAATCCACCTAAGAAAGCAGCCGCAATTCCATTAAATCCCATAGCCGGAACACTAGTTGTTCCTGTAGACCATTGTGTAATTCCTGTTAAATACAGACAAGCAGCTGCTAAACCGGCTAAAGCCCCAGAAATCATCATTGTTAATATGATATTTCGATTTTCTTTCATCCCCGCATATTTTGCTGCATTTTTATTTAAACCCGTTGCCTTTAATTCATATCCCAATTTTGTTTTTTCAAGTAAAATCCAAATCAAAATCGCAACAAGAATCGCCAAAGGAATGGCAATGGAAGCATATTGGAAATTATTAAATAATTTTTCAATTCCCAATGTTGGTAAAAGAGAATTCTGTGCATTTTGTGTAAGCTTCAAAGTATAAGTCGAAGTTGGTTCCTTTACATTGGATAAAACCATATTGGCAATATACAACACGATCCAGTTCAACATAATCCCCGAAATAACTTCACTCACATTTCTATACGCTTTTAAAGCCCCGGAAATAGCTCCAATAATTGCCCCAGCCAATACAGCTAAAACCAGACAAATTACCCAGTTTAGGTGCCAGGCTAAAGCCGCATACAACGCAATAGTCATACCAGCTGTATATTGACCAGAAGCCCCAATATTAAATAAACCAACTTTATACGCAAATAAAACCGATAACGAACAAAGAATCAATGGAGCTGTATTAACCAGCGTCATTCCTAAATTCTTCAAACGAAGATTGGTCATACTCGAATTCAGCCAGTTTTTCAAAATAGCTGTAATAGCTTGTCCAGCTCCACTTGGATCAATAGCCAATAAAACCAGATAACCCACAATGACTCCAATCAAAACACAGACCAAAGAACAAAGAATAGCTTGAATCGCATCATTTCTTAATAAATTCTTTTTTGACTTCATGCCTTCTTCACCTCATCTCGTTTTGCTCCAGCCATGTACAATCCCAATTCTTCTTGTGTCGTTTTCTTAGGATCCAATTCACCAACAATTTCACCTTCATACATCACTAAAATACGATCGGGAACATCCATAACTTCATCCAATTCCAAAGAAACCAGTAATACTGCTTTTCCAGCATCTCGTTGTTCAATTAATTGTTTATGAATCGATTCAATAGCACCGACATCAACTCCACGCGTAGGCTGAACCGCAATCAATAAATCCGGATCTTTGTCAATTTCACGTGCAATGATTGCTTTTTGCTGATTTCCACCTGACATTGAACGCGTCAAAGTAATGGAACCCTGTCCAGAACGAATATCATATTCATCAATCAGTTTATCTGAATATGCACGAATTTCTTTTCGCTTCAAAAAACCAGTTTTACTTGTAAATTCATCTTCAAAATAACGCTGTAAAACCAAATTAAATTCCAATGGATAATCCAAAACCAATCCATGTTTATGACGATCCTCTGGAATATGAGACATCCCATGAACAGATCGATAACGAATTGATTGTTTTGTGATATCTTCTCCCTTATAAATCAAAGAACCATTCTTTAAAGGTTCCAGACCCGTAATTCCATAGACCAATTCTGTTTGCCCATTGCCATCAATTCCTGCAATACAAACAATTTCACCAGCCCGTACATTAAAAGACACATGATTAACTGCATCTTTTCCTTTTGTTTTCGAAGCCACAGAAATATCATTGACATCTAAAATCACTTCACCTGCTTGTTTATCTTCTTTTTGAACATGGAAACTCACATTTCGTCCCACCATCATTGCAGATAACTCTTCCATAGTTGTATTCTTTGTTTCTACAGTTCCAACATATTTCCCTTTACGCAAAACCGTACAACGATCCGCTACTTCCATAATTTCCTGTAACTTATGAGAAATAAATAAAATAGATTTTCCTTCTTTTGATAAATTCTTCATGATTTTCATTAATTCATGAATTTCTTGTGGCGTTAAAACCGCCGTTGGTTCATCAAAAATTAAAATCTCACTATCACGATACAACATCTTTAAAATTTCTGTACGCTGCTGCATACCTACCGTAATATCTTCCACCAAAGCATCCGGATCCACCATTAAACCATATCGATCCGATAATTCCACAATTTTCTTTCGCGCTTCTTTTTTCTGCAAAAAACCATTCTTTGTAGGCTCTACACCCAAAATAATATTATCAAGCACAGAAAAACAATCTACTAATTTAAAATGCTGATGAACCATTCCAATTCCAAGTTCATTGGCATCATTAGGATCCTTAATATCTACTTGAACCCCATCTTTTTTAATGATTCCTTCTTCTGCCTGATAAAGCCCAAACAAGACACTCATCAAAGTTGACTTCCCGGCACCATTTTCTCCTAAAAGAGCATGTATTTCTCCTTTTTTCAGTTGTAACGTAATATTATCATTCGCAACAATTCCCGGAAAACGCTTTGTGATATTGAGCATTTCAATCGCATATTCACTTGCCATTCTCTTTCCTCTTTTCTATTAGTATTATTTTACTATACCTTCATTCGATTCGTCACAAAATTTTTCAATTCGCAATCGAATTAAATCAAACGCAACGTCATTAAATCCACTATTAATCACTATATCTGCCATTTGGCGAGTTGGTTCTACATATAAAGCATGCATAGGCTTAACTGTATTTAAATATTGCGTAATAACCCCATTTAAATCACGACCTCTTTGTTCTACATCCCTTAGAATTCGTCTTAAAATTCTTTCATCTGCATCCGAATCCACATAAATTTTCATATCAAACATATTACGTAATTCTTCATTTTCAAACAAAAGAATCCCTTCTACCAAAATAACAGGTTTACTCTTGACTAAAATCGTTTCATCGCTTCGATTATGATCACTAAAATCATAAACCGGACAATAAATATCTTTTCCTTCTTTTAATTCCTTTAAATGATGAATCAATAAATCTGTTTCTAATGAATTTGGATGATCATAATTCACTTTTGTTCGTTGTTCATATGTTGTATTGACTTGTTTTCTATAATAATTATCATGATACAAAATTGAAATATCATCTTTAAAATATTTCTTTAAACGATTCGAAAACGTAGACTTACCCGACCCAGATCCACCAGCAATCCCAATGATAGTTACTTTCATGCTTCCATCTCCAAACTATTAATTCTATTATACATCAAACAAAAAAAGCTAAGACAAAATCTTAGCTAAAATATACATATGGATCTTTTAAAGGCTCTACAACATTGACTTCCAATGCATCAATGACAATAAAATAACGCTCATATTCCGGATTAAAAAGCACATGAATAATACCTTTTAATTTTACCCAGTCATTTTGATTGAATTTTGTACGATCTACATTACGAACCAGAATACCACAAAGCGAAACATCATCTGCGCAACAAACCATAGCATATCGTCCCATGACCATTGCGTTTTTATTGCCTTCTACAGCACTAATCGCAATTCCCTTAACCTCAATTGTTTTTCCTTTATATTTATCTGGATAATCCAGAGCATCCATATAAAATAAACCATAGTCATCGTCTTCAATTTGAATCACATCGGCATCTAAATCAAATGGAAGTTCTTCCTGTGACAATTGATCGGTTACGCTTCCATCCAATGATTCATAAATCACTTGTGCATTTTTATTAATGGCTTTTACATTATTGCGAATAAAACGCTTATCCGTATTTTCATCGCATCGATTAAAAATAATCAAGTCTGAATACACTAGCTGATTAAAAATCATTTGTTTCATATTCTGCGCATACATTTGAAACGTAGAAGCATCCACACAAGATACAATTTGAACCACTAACCACCCAATGGGAAGTTCCATTTCCATAAAATCTTTAGGATTCCATGTTCCATTGTATTCAATTAAAACACGATCAGGTCTATATTTTTTATTCAATTCAATCAATAATTCATAACTTAAATCTTCTAAAGAATCAATAAAGAAAAGATCAGTTTTCCATTTCTTTAAAGAAGACTTTGCATAGTCTTCTAAGCCTTCTTCACAACAAATCAATAAAGACTTTTCATTTTCTGTAAAATCCGGACTATCTAATGTATCACAAATTAAAGTTGTTTTTCCACTTTCTAAAAAACCCGTAAACAAATAAACAGGGACTGTCATATATTCTCCTAAATTTCAAACAAAGAAGCTAATGCATCTTCTTTTAAATCCGAACCAATAACACAAACTCGACCCGTATATTGAGGTTTACCCAAACGAATTTCTACTTCACCTGGAACCATATCAAAATAGAACCAGTCATTTTCATTGGAAGCCACCATTCCCTTAGCTCTTAAAATGGTTCCATATTGATTTGTATTTAAAGATTCTAAAATCACATCCAATTCTTCTTTGGAATACACATGAATCGTTTCACTTCCCCAGCTTGTAAAGACTTCATCGGCATCATGATGGTGATGATGACCACACTCACATTCTTCATCATGGTGATGATGATGTCCACACTCACATTCTTCATCATGATGGTGATGATGTCCACATTCACATTCTTCATCATGATGGTGATGATGTCCACATTCACATTCTTCATCATGATGGTGATGATGATGACCACATTCACATTCTTCATCATGATCATGTTCATGTAACACTTTCTGTTCTTCTAACATCAATTGTTCTAAACTTTCTCTAGACTCCATGACATCTAAGATTTCTTTTCCATCAATTTGATCCCATGGCGTTGTGATAATAGCTGCATGATCGTTATGTTCCTTTAAAATATGAAGCACATCTTTTAACTTTTCTTCACTTAAATTCTGGCTTCGACTCAATACAATCACATTTGCTGACTCAATTTGATTGTTGTAAAACTCTCCAAAATTTTTTGAATACATTTTCACTTTTTTGGCATCAACAACACAAACAAAACTATTCATTTGAATATCAATATCACTTTTTACTTTTTCAACTGCCCCAATGATATCCGATAACTTTCCAACACCCGAAGGCTCAATTAAAATACGATCCGGATGATAGTCTTCTACTACCTTAGATAAAGCCAAAGAAAAATCACCTACTAAAGAACAACAAATACAACCAGAATTCATTTCACGAATTTGAATACCTGCTTCTTCTAAGAAACCCCCATCAATTCCAATTTCACCGAATTCATTTTCAATCAAGACAATTTGTTCATTTTGAAACGCTTCTTTTAAACACTTTTTTATTAAAGTTGTTTTTCCAGCTCCTAAAAAACCAGAAAAAATATCAATCTTTGTCATATGGATCCTCCCATTTCTGTAATACACCTAGTATAGCGCAAGAAATATAAAATGATAAGTAAATTACCCTAAACAATCCATTTCATGAATTGCTTTTGAAACTTGTTCCATTTGTTCAAATGTATTATAAAAATTAATTCCCAAACGAATATAACCTCCACGCATAGTACAATGAATTTTATATTTCTTTAAAACCTCTTTTACACTATTTTCATAATTTATTGGATAATACACACAAACAATCCCACCATAATTTTTTTCATTCTTGAATTCGACTACTTTTAAAGAAACATTCTTTATTTTATTTCGCAAATACTTCTCCAAAGAAATAATTTTGGACTCAATATTTTCAATTCCCAACTCCAAAATCAATTCAATACCTTTTTGAAGTGCCAAAATACAATTATAACTCAAATTACCCGATTCAAATCTTCTGGCATCTGTATGCCATTCTATAAAATCAAAATTCGTTGTAATAGCAGGTGGACTGACATGATTGATTACACTTTGATACGAAGCATATAACGGTGTAATTTTTTCAATCCATTTTTTAGAACAATACACAAAACCGGCTCCCAGCGTTCCTAATAAACCTTTATTCGTTCCAGAAGCCATATAATCAATATGCATTTCCTGTACGTCTATATGCATTCTACCCAAAGCCTGAATACCATCTACCATGAATAAAATATTTTTTTGATGACAAATATTTCCTAATTCCTTTAAATCCATATAAAAACCAGTACTAAACTGAATTGCCGAAATTGCGACAATTCTTGTATGATCATCCATTTGATTGATAATATCTTCTATAAAAATATTACCATCATGACTCTTAACCACATGTAAATCAATTCCTTTTTGTTGATGGACATGGATCCAGGGAAATAAATTTGCCTGATGTTCCTGATCTATGACAATGACATTGTCGCCTTTTTCAAAGGGAAACCCAAAAGCCAAAATCGAAACACCTTCACACGTATTTTTCACAAATCCAATTTCACTAGAATCACAATGAATCAATTGAGATACCACTTTACGCGTTTGATTCACTATGCCCCAAGATTTAGAAACCACATCATCTCCATAATTTGACACATAATCATCCATAAAATTTCGATATGCATTTTGTACACGAAGTGGAGGCATCACAACCGAAGATACATTTAAAAAAATTTCATCTTTTAAAAAAGAATATTCCTGTTCAATTAATTTTTCATTCATATACTTTACCTTTTTTATTAAGTATAAAAAAAAGTCATTTCTATGACAAGAAACGACTATAAATACTTTTTACCATTTTATGAATTCCAAATCCAAGTAGAAAAACAACAATAGTTTGTAAACCATGTGTTAAACATAGAAACTGAAATTCCCTGAGAAATCACCTACTTCAGGCTATATCAGATTTTCTTTTATAAATAGGGCATAACCATATAAAAGAATGATCTTACAATCATTATACGTTGCCAATGTAATTTATAATACATCTAATACCATTTACTTTTGGAATCACAATAAATATATCCATGTATATAATCTCAACATTGATTCATTCCATTACTGGAAGTATCCCTATTCCGTTATTTTAATCCTTTTGCCAATGCGTTTCTTACTGCAGCTTTAATGGTTTTGCTGGACATAGTGGCTCCAGTTACGGTATCCACCTCACTTGTATTCTTTTCAATCATTTCAGGTATCATACTTTCAGCCATATATCCCTTTCCATTTTCATGACGAAGCAGATGAATATCTGTTATCTGATGATTTTTAACAGTTACTTCCACGGTTACTTTTACTAAATCTGTTTCTTCTACACCCAGATATATACCATCCTCTACTTGAGAAACATCTATACTTTTTACTTCATCTAGTCTTTTATAGGTTTTATGAATCTGATATTTCATAAATAAACATATGATACTTACAACCATCCCCATACAAAGTATAACCTTCAAAAAAATTTTTCTCTTTTTCATAAACACTTTTCCTTTTCTAACACTTTCTATTTTATCTGTGATATCATTCTTACTTTGTAATGATTCACTTCAATCAACATTTCCCGTTTACATTTTGGACAAAACAAAGGAAAATCTTTCATTTTCGTTGTCTCTACTATCTGTAATCGAGTTTTTCCATTACATAGTGGACAAAATATCCATTTTTTCATTTTGATACCTCACTTATACTATAGCTAATAACCATTATCTGTAAAATACGATTCCGTTTCTGAAAAAGTGATGCCACCATCATAAGTCACAAACTTTGTCAAACGGGTTCCTGAAACATTTGTAATGACAATACAACCATAATCTTCATATTCAAAATTGATTTCTTTGACCAATCCCGATTTCCCATGAAAAGGATCTTTGTTAATCAAAATCCAATTTTTGCCTCCATCCAATGTTTTTTCAAGTTCATATATTTTTGATCCAGCTACACAATCCACTACCACCAATCGAAATCCTGTTGATTGATCCGAGTCCAGAAATGTTTCTGTGAATTCTTCATTATAAACATATTCTTCCTTTATTTGTTTTTCATGATTTGAAACCATCATATAAAAGAACAAAATTGGATATATCATTATTGATATACCAATAAAAATAAATATTTTTGATAGGCTTGCTGACTTATGCCTGTCAAAAATTAAATATACAGATACTGAAATCAAGATCATTATAAAACCTGTAAACAGCATTCCTATTAGAACAGCAATACCTGCAAATGGAATCATTTTATTCTCTTTTCTACTAGATAAGAGCCTGTCATTATTGCCATAACATCCAATCCAGATCTTATAAACATCAGTAAAAATGTATTTTTAGCAATTAATCCAATATAGCAATTAAACCAGATCCAATTGATTCCCATTATGTAAAAGAAATCTATCCCTCTATTTTCGTCTGTCAATAATTGAATCATGCAGTAGCCAATTCCAAATATCATGCCAAAAACAAATGTCCATACTAAAACAGGTATAGGCGTTATTGAGAATTCACTGTCTGTTATTCCTGTTATATAACCAAATAGTCTCCAAATAAAAAAGGATAGTACAATCTCTATGATGCGAATATAATTTTCTTTATCTCCCATTTCTATTTGATTTTTTTCTAGAAGAGCATATCGACAACATAAAAACAAACACAATAGAAAAGCAGGTATCGCATCCGCTAAACCCATGAAAAATTCATAGATAATAAAGTCTATTCCATATGTAGAAAGAAAAGAAGCAGAAACAATAACTTCCTGCATCCCACCCATATAAAGAAGTGCATACAACATTCCAAGACTAATCCCGGTTTTCCATTTCCCCAATTTTGTATGAATTGCGTATTTTTTTATGACCCATAAAATATGTAAAAACAATATGACAAAATAAACAGTTGCCACAAAAGAAAAACCAAAACATTTCACAAATATTGAATCAAATACAGAAACATCCATAGTTGCTTTGGGACTGGGCATAATAATATGAAGACCAATGGTCATCAATGCAAAACTAAAAACTGATACAATATCTAAAATCATTTTTACACTCTTTTCATTTATTTCGAAAAAAATTGAATGAATTCTCAAGTTCATATACAAACTTTTGAACCATTTTTATTTTTTTATCATTATCCATATTTAAATCTTCTTTAATTCGTTCTATGATTCGTTTTAATTGATTCTTTTCCATTTTTTATCCTTTCTCCTCTTTATACCAAGACAGTACATCGGATAGATTTTCAATGCAGACCCTGCTTCCACCATGGATCATCAAATCCAGCATATTATTCTCCTGATCTGTTCGATTGTTTTTTTTCAATAAATCTTTTTTCATTTTTTTTATCACCATTTTCATGATCATCTTGTTGGCACCCTTCAAATTTTCCAGATAGAGACCTCCCTGTAAAGTGAAAAGAGGTATGTCTTCCAAAATGAAATTGGCTTTTCGAATTTCTTCAGGATGAGAACCATTTTCATTCATCCCCACTGCACAGACCATACAAATCGAAAAATATTCATTTGCCTCTTTATACCCTTTAATTTCATTAGCCATAACCCATCCAAGAAAAATTATTTCCGTTCCTCTTTTTAAATTTCTTTTTGACTCTTCTAAAGAATACACAGGCAAATCAATATGCTCTGCCAGCAATTTGGCATATCTTTGGGTATTCCCTGTATTTGTCACATAAACAATTGCTTCCATAATCTCCTCCTATTTATAAAAAACGCAGTAACCGAAACCTAATAGTTTCAGCCCTGCGTCTTATGCGTCTTGCTGCAAGAAAATGTCTTATAAAATAATCGAACATGATCTTCTAATTTTTTTATATATTCTTCCTCTTTCTCTGGATGCCGATCACACTCCGAAAGCATCACAAGAATGGGTGCATCATAAAGCATCGCAAGAATGCTAGGATCCTCTTTTATCAGTACACCCGCTTCCATCATTTTTGTGAACAGATAAGTATGATAATTCTGAATCTGATTCACATATCGATCGGAATACAACTGTGATAGTTCTGGTGAACGAAATTGCTCAATGGTCATCATCTTTCTGAATTTACTAACATATTCATCATGCAAAGAATATTGAATCAATGATTTTACTTTTTGAACAAGATCTTCTGCCGTAATATTTTCAAAAAGAACAACATCCTGTTTTGAATCCGTTACTGGAACGGAAATGGATCTGGTAAAATCTTCATATCTTTTTGCTGTTTCTTCAAATATCGCATCAAAAATATCTTTTTTACTTTTATAATGTTTATATAAAGAAGGCGCTTTGATTCCCACTGCACCGGCAATTTGTTCTACACTAACGGCATCATATCCTCTTTTTGAAAACAATCTCAATGCCTCCAAAAGAATTCTTTGTTTGGTATCCATAGAGTTTTCTCCTTGTTAGGCTAATATTCATTAGCCATTATAATCATATCCTCATTCCCTGTCAATAAAAAACGAATGAAAATCTTCATCCAGTCTTATTTTCTATACAATTTAATAACCTGTTCATAAAATGTTGAAGTTTTATTTGTTTCATCAAAATTAAAAACATAAGATTGATTTGAATCTTTTAATTCTATCAAAATATAATCATCTGTATTTCCATTCAGATAAGCTTTGCACTTGTAGACATATTCTTTTTCAGTTCCATCTGTATTTAGAAAACGAATATTGGCATCTCCAGAATAATAATCTTTGTTTCCCCATCGAAATCCATTGGCTACCAGTTCAATTTTTGTATTTTCAAAATATTCAATATTTTTTATATTTGAAATTTGTACTTTTTCATTTGATTTAAAAATAATTTAATCTTCTTCTATCTTTGCATTAACAGGTGGATTCAAAAGAATAGTCGAACCAATGATAATGATTCCAAATACTCCTGCAAAAATACATTCAATCATCCATCTTTTCTTTTTTGTTAGTTTTTTTCTTACAGCTAAATAAAAAATAACATAAAAAATAACAATAATAATTCCAATAATCAAAGTATAGTAGATTGAATTCATAATCTGTCTCCTTTTCTATTTACTATAATTATATCTTGTTTGTATCATCACATATATAACAATAATGACAGAAATATCGATATTTCGAATATTTAAAACTAGATGAGGTCAAAGTCGGCCTTTAAAATCATGAGGTTTTTTCTTTTCTGGTAAGATTGACCCTTTTATATTTCTTGAGGTTATTTTTTCCGGCAGTTTTTGCCGGTTTTTGTTTCCAATTTTTTATCTTTCTTTTATTATGGTTTTAGAAAGGAACAAAAAAAAAGACAGGAACCCTAGCAATGTCATTAAGTTAAGAATAACAACATTTAGGGGGTAACAAAAAAATGTACCC
>NZ_JBJEEY010000040.1:0-14481 GCF_051873555.1 Floccifex sp.
ATGATTAGCGCAATTTTTTTTATTTTAGGGTTATTTACTCGTTACAGCCCCTTTTCAATTTCTGTAATTTTTTGAATACGCTGAATATGTCTTGGACCATTTGAAAATGGTGTATCAATAAAAGTACGTACAATATCTTTAGCTGTTTCAATTCCAGTTGTTCTTTGTCCAAGAGATAAAACATTGGCATCATTATGTTCACGAGTTAAACGAGCCATTGTTACATCAGTACACAAAGCACAGCGAATTCCTTTTACTTTATTGCACACAATAGAAATTCCAATTCCTGTTCCACACATCACGATTCCTAAATCCGCTTCTTTTTGAACGACTTTTTGTGCTACTTTATAAGCATAATCCGGATAATCCACACTTTCCGGTCCATCACATCCTACATTAATAACAGTATGACCCAATTGTTCTAACATAGTCATGATTTCATTTTTATATTCATAAGCACCATGATCATTTCCAATCACAATTTTCATATGTACCTCTATTGCTTTGCTTTTAAAGCCATCATTTCTCGATTACGACTCGCTTGTCGTTTTTGTTTGAATTCCACAAAATGTTGAACCGTATTTTCATTTAAAATACCTAATTCCTCTAATTGATCAATAATAACCAATACATCGGCTACTTCTTCATTTAATTTCTCAAACATTTTTTCATCTTTAGGAAAACGTTTTACTTTATTCACAGCTTGAATAACTTCCGCAAATTCTTCCATAGCAATGTTGGTAATCATATCATATCCCCAAACACGATTGGTTTCTTTCACGATATTATTATTAATTTCAACTTTCATATTAAAAAACACCTCTTTCTTTGTACTATTATAGCACAATTATGAAGTGTTTTATAATTTGTCTTTTTTACAGAACGAAACAAAAGGACATTGATCGCATTTTGGATTTCTCGATGTACAAAGATATCGCCCAAAGAAAATCATATCATGATGACCCTGATTCCATCGATTCCGATCAATTTTACGTTTTAATTTTTCTTCTACTTTTTCAACACTATCGTCTTTTTTAGCTAAACCCAATCGCTTTGAAACTCTTTGAACATGTGTATCCACCGCAAAAGAAGGAATATCAAAAGCCACAGAGCGAACCACATTGGCTGTTTTTCTTCCAACTCCTGGTAAAGACATGAGTTCTTTATAAGTAGAGGGAACTTGTTCATTAAATTGTTCAACCAATGCTTTGCTTAAAGCCACAATAGAACGGGCTTTATTTTTATACAATCCAATGGAATGAATATAAGATTCAACATCTTTTACATCGGCATTAGCCATTTTCTTAGCCGTAGGATATGCCTGAAATAAAGATGGTGTAACTTTATTTACAGATACATCCGTTGTCTGTGCCGATAAAACAACGGCCACTAATAATTGAAATGGAGATTCATGGTGTAATTCACATTGTGCGTTGGGAAAAATCTTTTCAATTTGATCTAATATTTCATTGGCATTCATCGTTTTCCCTTTTCTATATCTTCAATTGATAATCCTTTATTCATCCATGAAATCAAAATTCTTTCAATATAATTTAAATCCACTTTTTCATAGACAACGGCTTCATTCAAAGCACAAATCACTCGTCTTTCATTATAAACCGATGCCATTTCCAGGATTCTTTGCATTTCATAAGACGATAAAGGTCTTTTAAATTCATATTCAAATGTTTCTAGTAAAGAAGAAGATAAAGGCATTCCCTTGGTTTCTTTTTGATAAATACCTTCGATATCAAAGAAAATATTTCCATCTTTCATTTCAATGGATAAATAACCTTTATCCGATAAAGATAAAAAAATTTCTTCTACTTCTTCCACTTTAATTTTTAATTTATCTGCAATAATTTCATGAGAAATCATCATATGAATTTCATTAAAATAATCCAATAATAAAAGCACCATAGCCTCATTCGCATTGACATGAAGCGTTTGCAGGTTTTCTAAAATCCAGTTACGGCGATTGAAAAAATTAGAATGAAACAAGCTCATTTATATCTCCCTTTCATATACACGAACAAATGTATCAAAATCAATTAAAATCATAGAATCTTTTCCTTTAATTTCATAACAAGGATTATTGTAGCCATAACCCAATTCAATGGACTGACAATCAATTCCATATTCTTCTTTCGCAACTTCTTTAGCCCTGTCATAATCCAGATCCGAGATTTCTCTTTTTGTAATGGTATCTCCATTTTCATCAAGCCAGTACAACGTCGTTTCTGTATATCCATTAAATGTCACATAATCAAAAATATGACACGTAATTCCCTTTATTCCTTTTACTCGTTTTTCGATTTTTTCAATGGTTGCTGCCCTTGATTCTTCATGGATGCGACTCGGCCCACTGATAAACAATGACCACATACAAGAAACAACCACAATCAACACAATACTTAAAATCAAAGTCAATCGTATAGAGGTCTTTGTTTTCACTTTTTTCATAAATATTCCTCAATCAAAGTATACACCAATTTTGCACTTTGATGACTGGCTAAAGACACATATTGAGAAAATTCCATCGCATTTTCGTGATGATAAATGGTATCACTTAAGGATCGTAAAATCACAAAAGGAACATGAAATACACTGGCAACTTGTCCAATAGCACCTGCTTCCATTTCTGAACAAACAGAAGAAGGAAATAAAGACATAACACGTTGAAAATCTTGTTTTCTTGCCATAAATAAGTCTTGAGAAGCAATGGCACCAACATGATAAGAAATATTACAATCTTGACATGCTTGAATACAAGCTTGTTTTAATTGTTCATCGGCTTGAAAATACAATCCTTGTCCTTTATCTCCATCTAAAGGAGTTGTATCAAAGTCTGCCTGAATAACAGTATCACTGATCACAATATCCAAGATATTTTCTTCTTCTATTAATCCACCGGCTGTTCCAATATTGATTATGGCACTTAATTTATTTTTTAAACACAAAATTGTCGTTGCCATGCTGGCCATGCCTTTGCCCACTCCACTTTTACAAACAACAACTTCTTTATTATGAATGGTTCCATATATACATTCTGTAAAGCCAATCACTTCTTTTCGATTCACATGAATAAACTTTAGGATTTCATTGACTTCTGCATCCATTGCCGCAATAATTCCAATCATATTACTTCCTCCTGCAAATATAAAAATACTTTTCGCCACTTTGGATTCCATTTAAATTAAAATCCGTTGTCACTTGTTCAACCACAAAATATTTTTCCAGTGTTTCTTGCAGCCATTTTGGATCATACACTCTTTGAAGATGATGTTCCTGTATAATTTGTCCATTATCCAGATAAAACGCAAAATCTTGATAAATCCAGTCATCTTCCGATGTGATGGACCATTGATATTGACAATCCTCAAAGCATCCTGTTTCATTGAATTCTTCTAAAAATTCTTCTAGACGATCCAATGAATGTGTATCAAAGAAAAACAATCCATTTTCATTTAAATGTTGATATACTTCAAAAAAGAACATATCTACTTCTTCTTTTGACAAAATATAATTAAAGCTATCGCATAAACAAGAAATCGCATCAAAAGATGATAAATTAGATAAATGCTTCATGTCTTGACAATAAAAACGAATTTTATGATGAATATCTTTTCCCTTGGCCCGTTCAATCATTCCCTTGGACAAATCCAAAGCCGATACCTGATATCCATCATTAGCTAAAGACAACGTAATTTCTCCACTTCCACAGGCAAGTTCCAATAAAGAACAAGGCGAAATTCTTTGTTCAATCCAATTCACCCAGGCTTGTGTTGCTTGATCATCTTTGACTAATTCATCATAATAAAACGACAATTGATCATATATCATATCGAACAACTGGAACATCACAATACAAACGATCCAGCTGATACACCTGCCTTTCTTCTTGAACAAACAAATGAACAATGGTTTCTTTTAAATCCAATAAAATCCATTTCGAATCACTGTTACCTTCCATTAAAAACGACTGATTCCATCCTGCTTCTTTTAATCGATCGCGAATGTTTTGGGCAATCGCATTGTTCTGACGAATATTTTGTGTACTGCAAATAATAACGTGATCAAAAAATGGTGTTATTTCTTTCACATCATAATCAAAAATATCATATCCTTTTTTTTCATCAATTGCTTTTAAAACAACTTCATTGATTTCCATTTAATTTTCCTCTAAATATTTTTTATTTTCCATTAATTCGTATTCAAAACCCTTTTTTAAATCTTGTTTACATAGTTCAATTCCATAAGAAGTATCATAATTACGTAAAGGATCTAATTTATCTGCACAGAAAATCATCATCGCATAAGGATCGTTGCTGGTTCCTAATACATGATGATAAATCGCATTTTTAATTTGTTCATCGTGTATTTCGAAAATACGATCCACAATCTCACTTCCCACAAATCCATGCCAGACAGCAGGTGCATAAAATTTATTTTCCGGGCATAAAATATCCATCCATGGTTCCATTTCTGATTTTGTCATACTTTTCGCAATATCATGAAACAAACCAATGTAATATGCTTTTTGAACATCTAAATGATGACACAGAGCCAATTCTTCACATAAACGAGCAACCGATACACTATGCGCAAAACGCTTGGGCTTCACTCGACTTTGAACAAAATTTTCAACATATAAACGATGCTGATAAATATAATCCAGTACTCCTTCTTCTAAATAATTTAATTTATTTCCTTTTCGGATTTCACTACTTGAAACAAGCACGTCTTTCATTTGAAGACATTGTACATTAAATTCTGTTTTATGAATTTTATAGTCCCGATTAAAACAAACCATAGAAACGAGTTCACAAATTTCTTGTGCATCTTTCCATAAATGAAATTGTTTTAACTGATCATTTCCTATCATCCAGTAAAAATCATCTTCAGGATATTGTTTTCTTAAATGACGTACCGTATCAATGGTATAACTCATCCCTTTTCGATCCATTTCCAATGTATTTAGCTTAAAATTTGGATACTTTTTTATGGAAATCAAAATCATATTTTTACGATGTATATCTTCTGTCAAGTCACGATCTTTCAATGGTGTTTTACTACTTGGCAAAAACCAGACCTCATCCAAAGACAATTGGATCATTGCTTGTTGTGCTAAGGCAATATGTCCAGAATGAATTGGATCAAAGGATCCTCCTAAAATACCAATTTTCATTTTTTTATTCCTAATTTATTTTCTTTACTTCTTCTATATAAAACAAATGTATGACCTACAATATGAATAATTTCACTATTTGTTGCACTCGCACATTCAATAGCTGCTTCACGAACCGTAATGGGACTTGTTTTTAATAAATTACATTTTACTAATTCATGGGCCTCTAAAGAATCCGATAACGTTTGAATAAAATTATCACTGATTCCTTCTTTTCCCACTTGAAATAAAGACTTATAGTCCATACTTAATTTTCTTAAATATTTTTTATTTTGATTTGAAATCATTAAATCATCGCCTTTCTAAATGTAACATAAATGCCTTTATGCACTTTTACACTTACTTCCTGTATATCACCACTCACACAGAACCAGCCAATTCCATGAATCACTACATCCATTTTATTTCCTTTCATCTTTGAATGATATGTATGCATCGTCAATAGAGATGTATCTAAACACGGAGACAACATTTCATTTAAGTGTTTTTGCCAAAGCGTATCGGCTTTTTCTAATTTTCCTCGATGAATCGCAATTGAACGAGAAAAATAAGCAACTACACTAGCCTTTCCATTGACTTTAACATCTAAACGAGCCAATCCCGCTGCCGCAAATGACTGATCTTCATAGATTTGTGACACAAATGGTCGAATTGTTTTATTGGGAATGACAGTTTTTAAGTCTTTACTTGATAAATACGTTAAAATACTGTGATTGTTTTCAATTCCCGGGGTATCATAAATTGTATATCCATCTTGTACAATTGGAACCAAGTCCAATGTTGTTCCTGGATTACAAGACGTTGTTAATACTTTATTTTGGTTTAAGTGATTTAAGATTGTGGACTTTCCAACATTGGCTACACCCATAAAAACTACATCTTTTCCATTTCGATAATAATCAATGGCTTGTTCAATAAATTCAATGGATTCTTTAGCATCGTCATTGTTTTTAATTAAAGAAGACGACAATAGAATATCTTTTACCACAATATTTTCTTCTTGTAGACGATCCTGCACAAATGCACTGATTTTTTCAACTGTTAAAGTTTTTGGCAATAAATCTCGTTTCGTTAAAACGAGAATGATATCTTTATTTGGAAGTTTCTGATTGATTTTTGGAATCAAACTTGATTCAAACGCAAATAAATCAACAATCCAGAAGACAACGGCATCAATTTCATTGATTTTATTAAAAGTTTGTGTAGATTCAATGCCTTGTTGCATAGAAATCAAAACATCGCCATAATTTCGAATTTTAAAACAACGCTGACAATAAATCGCATCTAAACTAGGAACATATCCAATTTCTTTTGGCCTTTCATTTTGAAGAGCGACTCCACATCCTTTACAATACGCTACCATTTTCTTCACCTCGCTTTTCCATATTATAATAAGAAACAATAGATTCTGCACATTTTATTCCGTCAATTGCACTTGTCATGATACCACCTGCATAGCCAGATCCTTCTCCACATGGATAAATACCTCTTATATTGGCTTGTAAAGAAGCATCTCTTAATATACGAACACTTGAAGAGCTTCTTGATTCAACAGCTGACAAAATTGCACCCGAAGAAACAAATCCAGGTACTTTTTGTTCATAGGCTTGTAAAGCTTCATGAAGCGCAAGATTAACGGGTTCACTAAATAATTCATTTAAATTCGCAAATACATAGCCTAATTCATACGTTGGCTGTACTTGTTCTAAATGATTGGATACTTGATTGTTTAAATAATCACTTGCCAATTGAACAAGTGTTTTATAGGAATTTGCCATTTGATACGCTTTTTTTTCTAATTTTTCCTGATATTGTAAACCTGCAAATAAAGAAGAACCATAATCACTTTCATTGATTTGCACGAGTAAAGCACTATTGGCATTTTTCCCATTACGAGACGCATAACTCATTCCATTAATAACGAGTTGTTCTTTTTGACAACTGCAAGGAATGACATAACCACCTGGACACATACAAAAAGTATAGACACCTTTTTGATTGGATGCTGTATATGTTAATTGATAACGAGCCGGTATCAAACGAGGATCTTTGGCATATTCTTTCAACATCGCCTGATTAATGTATTCTTGTGTATGTTCAATTCGTACACCAATGGCATAGGGTTTATTTTCCATTTGAATTCCATTTTGATGCAACATATAAATGGTATCACTTGCTGAATGTCCTGTACTTAAAATCATAGCTTGGCATGGAATCCATTTTTCATTGACTTGAATCGCCTGTAATTGATTATTTTCTACTTTGATATCTTCTAATTTTGAGTCAAAATAGAAAAATCCTCCCAATCGTTTTATTTCATTTCGAATATTGACAATAATATCGACAAAAGCATCGGTCCCAATATGCGGATGGGCATCTATCAATATTTCCTCTTTTGCGCCAAATCGATGTAATTCTTCCAAAACTTTACGAGCTCGACTATCTTTTGAACGAGTTGTAAGTTTTCCATCACTAAATGTTCCTGCTCCACCTTCACCATATTGGACGTTGCATTCTTCATCCAATTGTCCGGTTTTCCAAAATTGATTGACTTTGTCAATACGCATATGAATTTCACTTCCTCTTTCAATCACAATCGGACAATAGCCTTCTTGTGCTAAAATCAAAGCTGCAAACATGCCAGCCGGTCCAAATCCTACAACAACGGGTCGATGTTTTAAAGGGTGATTTCCTTTTGCGGGACAATGATAGGTTTCGTCTGGTTTAATTTGTATGTCTTTATTTTTTAATGCTTTTTTTTCATTTTTAATTTCGCAGTCGATGACATAAGAAAACAAGACCTTTTGTTTACGGGCATCCACGCTTTTTCTATGAATACGCCACGAAAAAAGGTCTTTCTGTGAAATATTCAATTTTTTCAATAGCTGTTTCTTGATTTCATCTAAATCATCTTCACTGCATTTTACTTGAAAAACTCGAATCATATTTTTATACCAAATGATTTAAAATCGGATACTTTTCTTTATAACGAATCACTAAAGTCGCAAATCCTTGCGACAATGCCAAAGTCACAAAATAAACCACTAAATGAGCTTGATCAAATACATTTAATAAGACTTTAGCAAACAAAATATGAGATGTATAAATTAACAAAGACTCGTTTCGCATTGTCATATAAGAGTCTTTATATGGAATATCGATGGTCAGCATCCAGTTCACAAAAAAATAAACAGCTGGAATTAAGCACAAATACATGCATGTTAAATCTCTTAAAATGCCTGTGAAACGATAAATTGTTACTTCAATAACCATTAACACAAAACTAATCATAAACCCAATCGCATTGACTTTTTTTGGTAGTCGTCTTGTCTTTGACAACAATAAGCCCATGGATACAAACATAGGTCCAAAAAAGAAACCATTTCGTGCGGTTGTGAACACTTTTGTGAAAAAGGAATAGAAAAAAGAAATCAATGGGAGTTGTTCCCATACAGGGGCATATACATTAATAAAAT
Source organism: Floccifex sp. (assembly GCF_051873555.1). GTDB lineage: Bacteria > Bacillota_I > Bacilli_A > Erysipelotrichales > Erysipelotrichaceae > Floccifex. Next base: position 8,665 of record NZ_JBJEEY010000040.1, read on the forward strand.
AGCCTGCGATATAAAGAATTAAACTCACTTTTAATGTTGTCATCATTCCTTTTTTCGAATAAAGAAAAGAAACAATTATAGTAGCTGTTATTAAAGCTGGTAAAAACCATAAATGATAGTAGCTTCCATTCAATAAAAAATCTCTTATATAAGAAAAAATACTTGAGATATGGAATCCATTTCTTGTATAGTCCCAAATGGAATATGGAAGATAAATAACAGTCCAAATCAAATAAATTTTTAATAAACGAAATAAATAATGTTTTAAATTATCTGTATTTTCTTCTTTGTTGTTACTCCATTTACGGAAAAAGAAAAAACCAGATGTAGTAAAGAAAAATGGAACCGCAATACGACATATTGTCTGTATCCAATATGTATTTAATGTTTCACTGATTTCATATAAAGGAAATGTATGAATACAAACTACCAGTAAAGCGGAAAAATATTTGGCGATATCTATCATCGCATACTTCTTTTTTGTCATTTAACCCTCTTTTCCAAACGCGGAACCCGAGAAGTAATACAAGACAGTGTTTCATTGTTGATGGAATGCGCTTTTCGACTTATTTCATCAACTGTAACGCGTTGCCCCTTCTGCGTTCCAATAATACATACTTCATCCCCTTGTTGTACAGATTCTACATTTGTCACATCGACCATGCATTGATCCATACAAATATTACCAATCAATGGGCATTTCACTCCATTGACAATGACTTCTAAATTTTGATTGGATACCATTCGAGGAAGTCCATCAGCATATCCTATGCTGATAGTTGCGACTTTTGTTGGTTTGTTCGCAATATAGTGGCGACCATAGCTTACACTTTGTCCTTTTTGTATCCATTTTACTAAACTGACATTCGCATATAGCGAAAGAATGGGAATAAAATCCGGATTTGATACAATGTCAATTGAATCATCACTCGTTACGCCCATATATAATAAACCAGGTCGACAATAATCAAATCCTAAATCTCCATAATTTAAAATACCATAGCTATTTTGAATATGACGAATGCCAGGTTCAATGCCTTCTTGTTTTAAATTTTCTAAGACTTCCTGAAACAATTCAATTTGATGAAGTGTAAAAGCCTTGCTGACATTGCTTAATTCATCACTTACTGGAAAATGAGAAAAAATTCCTTCCACTTGAATATGAGACAAACGATATTCCTGAATAATTTTGTCCATATTCTTTTCCTGATCCTGATAAATTATGCCTGTTCGACACATTCCTGTATCTACTTTACAATGTGCACGAAGTACAACATTGTTTTCTTTGGCATAGGCATTTAATTGAAGAGCATACTCAAATGAAACAAGTGACTGAACAATATTTTGTTCATGTAAATAATGAAAATGTTCATTTGGTGTATATCCCAAAATTAAAATATTTTCCTGAATACCTGCCTGACGCAAACGCAACGCTTCATCGATACTGGAAACGCCAAAAAAATCAATGCCACATTCTCGTAATGCTTTAGCACATGTCACATCTCCATGTCCATAAGCATTCGCTTTAACAATGCCCATGATTTTTGTATTTCCTGCAATTTTTTGGATTTCATTGACATTGTGAGCAATCGCAGTTGTATCAATTTCTGCCCAGCAGCGACTATAGGATTCTAACATGCACCAACCACCCTTTGCATGGCTAATTCAATCAATTGATCAATTAAATCTGGAAAAGACAATCCAGCTTCTTTCATCATAGAAGGATAACGAGAAGTGTCTGTAAAACCAGGAAGTGTATTCAATTCATTTAAAATCACTCTCTGATCTTTTGTCACAAACATATCTACACGAGCTAATCCAGAACAATTCATCGCAACATAAACACGCTTTGCCAAGTCTTGTGCCTGGTCAAATGTTTCTTTTGAAATACGAGCTGGACAATAGATATTAGCTCCATCCATGGCATATTTTCCTTCAAAATCAAAGATACCGCGTGTAATTTCAATTTCATCACAACTACCTGTTACTATTTTATCATTACCCATGACGGCACAACCAATTTCAAAACCATCAATCATTTCTTCCACTAAGATTTTTCCTCTTCCATCATAGAAAAAAGCTTCTTTAACAGCTGCATCAAATTCTTCTTTATTTGATACTTTAGATACACCATAGCTGCTGCCTGCATTACATGGTTTTACTATCCATGGTAATTCAAATTCTTTTTGAATGTCTTCAAATGTTGGATTTTCTTTTCTTTGATTTAAACAAACATATTTTGCACATGGAATTTTAGCTTCATCGCATAAAATATGCATAATTTCTTTGTCCATTGAAATAGCAGAACTCATGGTATCACATCCAACATAATGAATATTCATCACTTCAAACAATCCTTGAAGTGTACCATCTTCACAGTTTTTTCCATGAACGACTGGAAAAACGCAATCTAATTCAATTTTTTGATTCGAACCATCTAATAAAATAATTCCCTTGTGTGTCCAGGCACATGGAATACAAGTGTCTTCTTTTTTCCAGTGATCATGTTCTAAATCATCGATGGAACCTGAATACACATAGAAATGTCCTTCTTGATCAATTCCAATTTTTGTGATGTCATATTTTTCTGAACGAATTTGTCTTAAAAACGATGCCGTGGAATGCAAAGAAACAGAATATTCACTGCTTTGTCCACCAAAAACAACGCCTAATTTTAACATGTTTTTGCCTCCTCTAATAATGCACTTACAATTTTATCCATAGCCATTGCTCGTGAACCCTTCACAAGAATGACACAGTCTGAATGAATATATGGCTTTAAAACCTGGATACATTCTTCCTTTGTTTCAAACCATTGTCCATTGTACGCCTTTGCGCTAAATTTTGACAGAGGTCCCGTACAAATTAATTCATTTATTTGCTTGAATTTAGCATATTCTCCAATCGAAGTATGCAATGATATTTCATTTTCTCCTAAATCCAGCATATCTGCTAAAACCGCAATATGACAAGTAGATGGAATACTCATTAATGTATCAATGGCAGCTTTTGCACTTTCTGGATTAGATTTATAGGAGTCATCTAGAATTTTAGCTTTTCCACAAGAAAGAAGCTGCGTTCTCATCTTTGTCATTTCCATTGAAGAAAGCCCTTTTAAAATGGAAGAAATTTGAAGTCCATAATCCAGTGCCAAAGCAATGCAAGGAAGAGCATTAGTTGCTTGATGAGCACCTAAAGCATGAACTACTACTTTATCATCAAAACAGGAGCAATGAAATTCCATTGTGTCTTCTTTTATATTTAAATCAGAAGTAATACAGATTTTGCTTCCTTTTCCAAAAGCAATTGCTTTTTTGTTTCCAAAATTCAAGGTAGAAAGAACTTGTTCAATTTCAGGACATTCTTTATTATAGTAAAGAATACCGTCTTCTTTCATACACTCAAATATTTCACATTTTGCTTGTGCAATCTGATACTTTCCTCCCAAATTTTCCATATGAGCCGATCCAATCGTTGTTATGATGGCTTGATTTGGCTGTGCAATAGAACATAAAAACTCAATTTCACGTCGATTTTCCATTCCCATTTCTAAGATTCCGACTTCTATATCTTCATCAAAATCCAAAATTGTTAGAGGTAAACCAATTTCATTGTTATGATTTCCCATTGTTTTTTGCGTTTTCTTTTCCTGTGCAAAAATACTATATAACATATCTTTACAGCTTGTTTTTCCATTGGATCCTGTCACTGCAATAACATCACAATGCAATTGACTTAAATAAACTTTAGCAAGTGTTTGTAAAGCCGATAAAGTATCGTCTACTAAGATATAATTTACTTTTTCTGGATATGGAAGATGATCTTTTTGCCATAAAGTGGCACCCATATGATCTTGAATACCTTCCACAAAAGAATGACCATCTACTTTTTGTCCAATCATTGGTATATATAATGAATGAGAAGTAACTTCTCGAGAATCAATTTTCACGCCTTCAATCATTTCTTCTATATTTCCAAATGCTTGTGCATTTAGCATTTGAGCAATTTCCTTTATACTTTTTTTTATCATTTTTATAAACCCCTATTTGTTTTTTATTATAACATAATTCATTGAAATTCACGTAATTATTAACGAATTCCATAAATTAGGTTTCATTCCCCACTTTTTTTAAAAAAATGGCTATTTTGTAAAAATTTCTTATTGAAAATTAAAGAAAAAATACCATTTCACATATTTTCCCATATTTATCACATATTTTCAGATACTATCTATGGTATACTTCTATCAAGCAAGGAACAAAGAAAGCCTTGCCGGTATGAATTGATATTCATACTAATTTTCTATCCCCTTAATTTATGAAAAGACAAGCATCCCCTTAGCTTGTCTTTTCGCTTTTTTATAGACTTCTTTTTTTAAATGTATTGTATTATTATAGTAGTTGTAAAAGGAGTGAACATCATGTGTATTTTCTGTTCAATTGTCAAAAAAGAAATTCCAAATTATACGATTTATGAAGATGAAAGTGTTTTAGCTTTTTTAGATGTAAATCCAACCGCAAAAGGTCATACGCTAGTTATACCGAAAACACACTATGACTCTTTTATAGAATGTGATTCAAATGATTTACATCATGTGATGAATGTTGCCCAAAAAATTGCCAAAAAAATGGAAACTGAGCTTCCATGTGATGGTGTCAATGTCTTAACAAATGTACGCCAGGCTGCTGGACAAAGTGTTAATCATTTCCATGTTCATTTAATTCCTCGTTATAAAAATCAAGATGTCGTACAAATTGAATTTAAGCCAATTGAAGCTGTCGATTATAATGAAATTATTAAAAAGATTGGATTTTAGTTATGAAACAAGTATTTGAAATTGGACTTGAACTAATCAAGAAAATTGAAGAAACACAAAGTGAAAATCTGGAAACAGCTGGTAAATGGATTGCTCATGCATTTATGAATAATCATGATTTCTTTGTCAGTGGTTCTGGACATTCTCATACAGTTGCCGAAGAATTTTATGGACGTGCTGGTGGTTTGGCGTTTGTCAAACCTATTTTAACCACTGAATTAACTTTAACAGAACATCCAACAAAAAGTTCTTATTTAGAACGTTTAAATGGTTATGCATCTATTCTTGTGGATTTATATCATATTTCACAAGATGATGTTGTTTTAATTGCTTCTAATTCTGGTCGCAACGCCTATCCAGTAGAATTAGCCTTTGAATCTAAAAAGAAAGGCGCAAAAGTTATTGCCATTACAAATCTCAATCATTCTTCCCAAGTTAGTTCTCGACACGAATCTGGTCTTTTATTAAAAGATATTGCCGATTTAGTCATTGACAATTGTGGCGTTGTGGGCGATAGTGCTTTACAGCTAGAAGGAATGAATGTAGGATTATGTCCAACATCCAGTATGGCAAATTCATTTATTGTACAGGCTATTAATGTAGCATGTGCAGAAGAATTATTAAAAAATGGTATACAACCTCCTGTTTTTGTTTCACTAAATTGCGATGGAAATGAAAATGTAAATGATATTTTATTCAAAAAATATACGCGCCAATATTAAAAAAATGTCTGCATCTTGCAGGCATTTTTCATTACACTAAACAATCATTTGATTTTGACAGCCACTCTTTTACCTGGGATATACTACATTCTACAACTTCTGCGATATCTTTTATATCCATTCCTTTAATTTGTAATTTAAGCACTGTTTTCTCTTTTTCTTCCAGTTTTCCTTTTGCTTCTCCTTGTGCCATACCTTGAGCTATTCCCTGAGATATACCTTGAGCTATACCTTGAGCCATGCCTTCAGCTATCGCTTTATTTCTAAATTTTTCTAAAG
>NZ_JBJEEY010000041.1:0-2834 GCF_051873555.1 Floccifex sp.
GGCGTAACGCATTCTTTGTCTCATGCATCGGCAAGTGGTGTCTATGTGGCACGTCATATTATGGAGAGAAATCATGAATAAATTAAAAAATTGTCTTAAAAGTATACAAGAAAAAATAGATTTTAAACCCGAAGTGGCTTTGATTCTAGGATCTGGATTAGGTGATTTTGCCGATGAAATTAATATTGTGGATACTATTGATTATACAGAAATCGAAGGCTTTCCTGTTTCGACTGTAAAAGGACATAAAGGACGTTTTGTGTTTGGCTATGTAGAAAATGTTCCGGTTGTTATTATGCAAGGAAGAATACATTATTATGAAGGCTATGCTATGCAAGATGTCGTATTGCCAACGCGTTTAATGGGATTAATGGGAGCCAAAAAATTAATTTTGACGAATGCAGCTGGTACATGTAATCCAAATTTTAGACCAGGTGATTTAATGATGATTACCGATCACATCACAACAGCGATTCCTAGTCCATTAATTGGAGAAAACTTAGATGAATTAGGACCTAGATTTCCAGACATGAGTGAAGTTTATTCCAAACGTATGCGTTCTATTATTATAGACTGTGCATCTCGTTTGCATCTTTCTTTAAGACAAGGAATATATGTACAGTTTACAGGACCTAATTATGAAACACCTGCTGAAATTCAATTGGCACAAAGCTGGCATGGAGATGCGGTGGGAATGAGTACAGCTGTAGAAGCTATGGCGGCTAAGCACATGGGAATGGAAGTCTGTGGTATTTCTTGTATTACCAATATGGCTGCTGGTTTATCACAAAACGCATTAAACCATGAAGAAGTACAAGACATTGCCAGTCAAATATCGACTTCTTTTAAGTCTTTAATTAAAGAGATGATTGTGAGTATTTAGTATGAAATATAAAAGAATTTTTACCATTGTGATTGATTCTTTGGGTGTCGGTGCTTTAGAAGATGCTAAAGAATATGGCGATGAAAATACAGATACATTGGGACATATTTCTCAATCTGTTTCTTCTTTTCGTATTCCTAATCTTCAAAAATTAGGAATTGCTAATTTACATTCTTTACATCAAGTAAATCCAATACAAAATCCAATGGGATATTATGCTTATTTAAAAGAAGCCAGTGTAGGAAAAGATACAATGACTGGGCATTGGGAAATGATGGGTCTACATATTACTAAGCCTTTCAAAACATTCACGCAAACTGGTTTTCCAAAAGAATTAATTGATGAATTAGAAAAACGAACGGGGCATAAAGTCATTGGAAATAAAAGTGCCAGTGGTACAGAAATTTTAGATGAATTGGCATGTGAAGAACTTGAAACAGGAAATATGATTGTCTATACATCGGCAGATTCAGTTTTACAGATTTGTGGAAATGAAGAAACATTTGGTTTAGATGAATTGTATCGCTGTTGTCAAATTGCTAGAGAATTGACAATGAAAGATGAATGGAAAGTAGGTCGTGTTATTGCTCGTCCTTATATTGGAAAACAACCAGGTCATTTTAAACAAACAAGCAATCGTCATGACTATGCTTTAAAACCATATGGAGAAACAGCTTTAGATGTTCTAAAAGAAAATCAATTGGATGTTATTTCAGTTGGAAAAATTGTTGATATTTTTGATGGACAAGGCATCACAAAGGCTTATAAATCTAAGAGCTCTTTTCATGGTATGCAACAAACCATTGATATTGCCAAAGATGATTTTACAGGACTGTGTTATGTAAATTTAGTGGATTTTGATGCACTATGGGGACATAGAAGAAATCCAAAAGGCTATGCAAAAGAATTAGAAACGTTTGATGAAAAATTAGGGGAGTTGTTGAAATTATTAAAAGACGATGATTTATTGATTTTAACAGCGGATCATGGTAACGATCCAACTCATAGTGGAAGTGATCATACACGTGAAAAAGTACCTTTTATTGCGTATTCGCCTTCAATGAAAGGAAGCGGACAATTAAAAGAAGAAGATACTTTTGCGGTAATTGGATGTTCGATTGTGGATAACTTTGGTATACAAATGCCAGAAAATACAATTGGTCATTCTATTCTAAATCAATTGGATTAGGAGATTATATGGTATTAGAAATATTTGGATACATTGGCTCTTGTCTTGTAGTCATTTCTATGTTGATGTCTTCAGTAATCAAATTAAGAGTCATCAATACAATTGGAAGTGTAGTTTCTGGTATATATGCTTTATTATGCCATGCTTATCCTTTGGCTTTAATGAATGCATCATTAATTGTGATTAATTTATATGGACTTTATAAATTGCTTCATACCAAACAATCTTATGATATGATACAGTGTCTTGGAAATGATGTTTATATTCAATATTTATTAAATTATTATCAAAGAGATATTAAAAATTATTTTCCAGAATTTGATGAAAATAATTTAGAAAATAAAACAACTTATCTTGTTTCTTGTGAAGGAAATCCAGCTGGTATTTTTATCGGATATCAACAAGATGATGTATTTGAAATTATATTGGATTATTCTACACCAAAATATCGTGATTGTTCAGTCGCAAACTTTATATATAATCAATTGAACTATATTCAAACATTCAAATTCAATCAAAAAATATCAGAAGATCATGAATCTTATTTGAAAAAGATGGGATTTGTATTAAGTGAATATGGTTTTATCAAAAATAAGGATTCATCCATGTGATGGGTCCTTTTTTACATTAGCTTTCAAAAGTAGAATATAAAGAAGAATATGCCTTTGTATTGAAATACTGCACAGAAGAAAAATATCATGATAAAACCTGACTTTAGAGGTTGAAAATAAAAAATGGTGCAAACTCGTTGAAAGTTCATCG
>NZ_JBJEEY010000042.1:0-2825 GCF_051873555.1 Floccifex sp.
ATTCAATGATAAAGAGGAAAAGCGCTAAATGCACCTGCATTTAACGCTTTTTTTTGAATTTCGGATCATAAACAAGGACAATTTTAGGCCCCAAAATAGACCCCTAAAATTTCCCCCTAAATTCAGACCCCCAGAAACTTTAGATACCCATATAAGTTTATATTCGTTTTTTTTTGTTATACTTATCTTATAAATCGCAACTAATCGCAAGTTTTGGTTTTGGCTTCTTAAGTATATGATAAAGACGAAAGGTGAGACTGTTATGAAAATTCCAATGACAAAAAGACTCGAAGAAATTGTTCAGTTATTAGAAAAAGATGGATATGTAAAAGCAAAGGATTTATCGCAAAAATATCAAATTAGTATGGAATCCATTCGAAAAGATTTAATGTATCTGGAAGAAATGGGTATTGCGAAAAAAGAATATGGAGGGGCTCGTTTATCGCCTTTAAGTGTTGAAAAAAGTGTTGATTTTCGACAGAATCGATACAACGAAAAAATGGAAATCGCAAAATATGCAGTGAAAATGTTAAAAGATCAGCATGTATTGATATTGGATACGGGTTCTACTTGTCAAATGTGTACAACCTTTATTAATCGATTATCCAGCATGGATATTATCACCAATTCCATTACCGCTTTTGAACAATTAAATGGAAACATTCACAATGTCTTTTTGGCAGGTGGAAAGAAAAGAGAAAAGAATTTATCCGTAATTGGAAATTGGACAGAAATGTTTTTGAGTTCTATTCATGCGGATATTTGTTTCTTGGGAACATCGGGTATTTTAGATAGTCAGGGACCTACATCTCATTCGTATCAGGAATTAAGTACAAAACAGAAAATGATTGAAAACAGTGATTTAGTTTTTGTCTTAGCCGATAGTTCAAAGTTTCAGGAAAAAGGATTTCATACCATAACGTCCTGGAATCAAATTGATGGAATCATAACAGATCATCGTTTATCACTAAAACTATATGAAGAATATAGTCAAAAAGTGCCAATTTATATTGCGGAGGAAATTTATGAAGAAGATTGTTAAAGTAAACCCTTTTTATGAACCTCGTATGTGGGGTGGAGGAAAAAGATTAATTGAAGAATTTCATTATCAAACCGATGTAGCACCTTTAGGTGAAGTTTATAACGTCGTGGCTTTAGAAAACCATGCCGATTGTCAAGTCCCAGAAATGAACATGACTTTATCGCAACTATATAAAGAATATCCAGATTGGTTTTGTTGCGATACAGAAGAATTACCGGTTCGCGTAAATATCTTAGATCCGGTTGAAAAATTATCAGTGCAAATTCATCCAGATGATGATTTTGCCAGAACTTACAATGGAGGAAGAGGAAAACCAGAGGCCTGGGTCATTTTAGATACAACAGAAGATGGACAAATTCAATTCGGGCATTATGCCAAAACAAAAGAAGAATTTATTCAAAAAACGGAATCAAAGGATTGGGATGGTTTATTGAAGTATTTAAAAGCTATAAAAAATGGTTTTATTGATATTCCAAGTGGAACACTGCATGCCATTGGAAAAGGTGTATTAACCTATAATATTTCAAGAAATGCAGATTGTACATTAAGACTTTATGACTACGATCGAATTGATCCATCCACAAACCAGAAAAGACCGATTCAACCGGAAGCTGTTTATGAAAATGTCAATATTCCAGATACATCAACTGAATTTGTTCTCTATCCTAGTGCACATGAATTAGGCGTGGATGTAACACGTTACTGGGATCAGCCGGGATTGTATACATTGATGCGTCTACAAGTCAAAGAACAAGGAAGATTTAGACACGATCGATTTGCGTTTTATACGTGTGTGAATGGACAAGGAAGTATCAATGGAATTTCCATTCGAAAAGGAGAAACCATCTTAGTACCAGATGGATTTGGCTGGTTAGATATTCAAGGAAAAATTGATTTATTTTTAGCTTCGTATCGAAATGAAGAATGAGGAGGGATGAATTCATGAAGTTACAATTGGCTTTAGATGATATCACAATGGAAAAGGCCGTTGATTTAGTTGAAAATGTACAAGAGTTTATTGATGTCATAGAAATCGGAACTCCCATGGTAATTGAATATGGAATGGAACCAGTTCGTATTATGAAAAAAAGATTTCCGAATAAAGAAATTTTGGCAGATTTGAAAATTATGGATGCTGGTTTTTATGAAGCAAAAGAAGCATTAGAAGCAGGAGCAGATTATATCACTGTATTAGGCGTTACCGATAATTTAACAATTAAAGGTTGTGTGGAAGCAGCTAAAGAATATCACGCAAAAGTTGTTGTAGATATGATTTGTGTTGACAATTTGCCTTCTCGTATTCGTAAAATGGAAGAATTAGGTGTGGATTTTGTTTCGGTTCATGTGGGTGTGGATCAACAAGCAGCGGGAAGAACACCTTTAGATGATTTAAAAATCATGAGTGAATGCGTTACTTGTGCAAAAGTATCTGTAGCAGGTGGAATTAATGTTGAATCAATTCCTTCATATAAAGCATATAATCCAGATATTGTGATTGTGGGTTCAGGAATCACACATGCAAAAGATTCAAAAGAAGCTGCCAAAGCCATTCATCAGGCAATAAAGGAATAAGAAATGACAAATACAGTCAATAAAATATTAGAAGAATTAATGCATTTGTCTTCATATATTCAGGAAGAAGAATTAGAAGAAATTTGTGATCAATTAATGGAAGCACATCATAAAAAACATTCAATTTTTCTTGCTGGAGCTGGACGAAGTGGCTGTGTGGTAAAAGCTTTTACCAATCGCTTAATGCACTTAGGTTTTCGTTGTTTTGTGG
>NZ_JBJEEY010000043.1:0-14366 GCF_051873555.1 Floccifex sp.
ATTTTTCGATTGATAATTCAACCAAAAGTGGCTCACATTTAAATTAACAAATACATATTCAAAATTTTTTGTGGTATTTTTTTTACTAATTATTTATTTCTTAGGTTTGTACTATCTTAATAAAGTAGAGAAAAATCTAAATAACAATGTGCACTAAATTAAAGTTTTCATTCAATCTCGCGTTCATTGAAATAATATAGATGATTTTTCCAATCAAAAGTACAATTATATAATTGAAAAAGATAAATGCCTTACTTCTACTTGCCTATAAAATACATTAAAAAACATATTTTGTGAAATGTATTGGTAAAAACACTATTAAAATGTGTATATTAAGAGTTAAACATGCTATTTTTTTGTGTTTCTTTATTGCTCGTTTCTTTAATTCTGTTTATACTTATATGTAAAGGAGCTGATGGAACGTGTTATATTTGAAACGTAAAGTAGATGATTTTTTGTTAAAATGGAAAACAGACCAAAATAAGAAACCATTGATTATTAAAGGCTCACGACAAGTAGGTAAGACAGAATCTATCACACGATTTGGTCATCAAAATTATAAAAGTGTCATTTACATCAACTTTGTAGAAGAACCAAAATATAAGATGATTACTACAGATGGATATAAAACTCAAGATATCATCAAAAATATATCTAGAATGGATCCATCAAAACAATTTGTGGAAAATGATACTCTTATTATTTTTGACGAACTACAAGATTTTCCAGAAATTGCGACATCACTAAAGTTTTTCAAAATAGATGGACGTTTTGATGTAATATGTAGTGCTTCTCTTTTAGGTATTAGTTACCAAAGAATCGAAAGTAACAGTGTTGGATATAAAACAGACTATGAGATGTTTTCTTTGGATTTTGAGGAATTTCTATGGGCGAAAGGATATGATGAATCAACAACTGATGAAATGTTGGAACATATGATTCAATTAAAGCCCTTTAATGAAATTGAAATGTCTATCTATTCCTCACTTTTTTTAGATTTCTGCATATTGGGAGGTATGCCAGCAGTTGTTCGCAAATATATCGAAAAAGGAACTTTTGAAGGCTCTATCGATATTCAAAAACAACTTGTTGCGGATTACAAAGAAGATATAAGGAAATACGCTGATGAAATGGATCAAACGCGAATTACAAATGTTTTCAATCACATTCCTGTCCAATTAGCAAAAGACAATAAAAAATTTCAAATTACGAAGGTTGCATCCAATGCCAGATTTCGAGATTATCGTGGGTGTATCGAATGGTTAAAAGATGCAGGTATTATTAACATTTGTTATTGTATGCATTTTCCTGAATTACCACTAAAAGGAAACTATGATGAAACAAAGTATAAGCTTTATTTTGCGGATTCTGGTTTATTAGTCTCTATGCTAGATGAGGAAGCACAAGAAGATCTAAGAGTAAACAAAAACTTAGGTGTATATAAAGGTGCGCTTTATGAAAACATAGTGGGTGAAGCTTTAGTGAAAGCAGGATATAATCTATATTACTATAAAAAAGATAATTCAACTTTGGAAGAGGATTTTTTTGTTAGAAACAAAGAAAATCTAATTCCAGTAGAAGTAAAAGCAACGAATGGTACTTCAAAATCTTTACGCACTTTGATTACTGGTAATCATTATCTTGATATTCAATTTGGTATAAAATTCATATTAGGAAATATAGGATTTGCCAATAACATATATACTTTTCCTTACTTCTGCGCTTTTCTTTTAAAGAAATATTTAACGAAAACAAACTAAAAATAACGAATCAAAATTATCACATATAAGAGATTTCAATTAATTTGGAATCTTTTTTTTTGAATATAAGTATATGAAAGTAAATGAAATATTTTCTTATGCAGCAATACAGCTAGAACAGACATTAGATAATCGAATGTTTTTACTTTGCAGATGCAATAATAAATGTATATCAGTTGATATAACAGAAAAAGAATCAGAATTTGTAAAATGTATTATAGGAAGTAGAGTATTGAAACGAGGATAAAGAAAAATATGATTTCTTATTTTTGGATTGATTTAAGTGTTTTGTATATGGTTAAAATCATAAAATAGAAGCAATTTATACAAATACAATCTCTCTATTTAGATAAATGTATTAAAACCCTTTATATAAGCCTTTTGAGCAACATAAAGGGTTTTTGTTTTGTCTAAAAAAGTATCAGAAATAAAAAAGATTGTTTTTTGCCTAATATAAACTTGTTCTTTTTAGATTCCGTTATATTATTTGGGAATATCAAAAATAGATTTGTGCTTCTTGATTCTATTAAAGAATACTGTTGGATTATAATCAACAATTAAAAAAATACTAGTATTGATTACGTAGACAAAGCCGTTTTTTAGATTATCGCATTGAATATCAAATAAATCTAAATAATTAAGTTTATCATAGTCATAATAATTCATCATAATAGGTTTACCATTTAATATATAATTAGCTTTTATTAAATGATGTGTTACAAGGCTAATAAGTATAACGTTTGTATATAAGTTAAGATTAGTGTAATTGCTTCTATTTCCAACAAGATATTTATAAGTTTTAAACTCATCCTTTGCTACTCTTTTTTCTAAAAATAAATAATCAGGCATATTTTGAATATCCTTATAAGATTGCATCATTGGATAATTAATAAATAATTTTCCATTGTTTGTTGAATCATTGAAATATAATAACATTTTTCTTATTGTATCCTTGTTGAAATTATTGTCTTGTGGTTCAAAATCGAAAATAAGAAATATATCTGTATATTTTTTGCTTAACACATTTAATGAACCTTGATTTGTTTCATAAGAACGAAGTAATAATTGAATATCAATTTCATCCTCATCAAATTCAGGATAATCATTTTCAAGCTTTGCTGCTAATACATGAAGATTTGTCTTGTATGAGTATATATTGAAGTTCTCATCTGAAAAACATTTGTTGTATATGCATTTAATGAATTCTGGTTCATCTGTTTTGCCTTCCACAATGAATAAAACATTTCTAGTATTCATTAAATTCCCCATTTCTTAACATTTTTTCTAAATTATGACCTTCTCTTATTTCTCTTTTTGTTCTTTCAGCAAAAGAAGATAATTTTCCATTTTCCAAAAGGAAATAGCAATCTGCTCTCATAACGTCATTAGTAGCAAGATATGAGTTGTGCGTAGTGAAAATTGCTTGCAAATTGTCAAATCCAATCACGTATTTCACAATGTTTTTTGCAAGATCAAAGTGATAGAAAGCATCAAATTCATCAATGAAAAGTAATGAAACATCTTCAAATTTTTTACTCCAATAGAATAAAATTTCTAAAGCGTGTGTTCCTGATGAAGCTGTTTGTTCGAAAATCAATGGATTACGTAAATGTTGCTCAATTAATATTTTCGTTGGTTGAGGACCACCGTTAACGAATGCTGGAGAAATGTTTAATTCTAATTTTGCCATATCTTTAACGAATTTTTGAAATTCATTTGTCAGATTCTGATCAATTAACCAATTAGAAATATTTTCAACGCCTGTTGTGTAACCAATATAACTATTATCCTGTAAACTTCTAAACCATAGCATATGAGATGTAAAATCCATAATTTTTTTTATGAATGAATCTTTTTTTTGTATAGTGTTATTGGCGATATATCTTAAAATTGACAAATTAGATTCATAGTATTCAAAATTTAATGTATCAGCATCAATGAATTTCATATTGTTTTTTTGAAACAATCTTGAATTAAAATTATAATCATAAACTAATTCGTTATTTATGATCAGGGATTCTTTAGTTAAATGTGTTGGTTTATCTTTTTCATATTCAAATGTAATATCATCTTTACCAAATTTAAATTCATATTTGAAAGAAGCAGTTTTTTTTGTGCAGTCTGCATTTAGAAAACTTAATTCATCCAATTGATTAGGCGATAAATTTTTATCGGTTAATGTCATTACAATATCAAATAATGCATAACCAAAATTACTTTTTCCAGAACCATTATTACCGTAAATAATCGCTTTGCTTAATAAATTGTCTTTTATACATTCAGTATTAAATTTATAATCGTGAAATAGTGAAAAATCTATACTGATTGGATTTATAAAATTTTTATAGTTTTCAACTGTAAACCTTTTCAACATTTTCATCACTCCTCAATATAAATTATATCCGTAATTTTTTTACGGTCAATATATAACCGTAAAGAAATTACGGATATATTTTACATATTTTTCTAAATATATTTTTATCATTCCGTGAAGTTTTTCATCGATTAATATACATTCCAATCAAGCTTATTCTGAAAGAAAGTTAATCCAGTAAAAAAAGAAAAATACGATTTCTGAATCTAAACACGTGTTATTTAAAATTTTGACACAGATAGTGTCAGTAATTATAGGAAAATATAGGTGAATATGAAAGAATATAAATTAACAGGATTTCAATTTCAATATAAGTATATGAAAGTAAATGAAATATTATCTTATGCAGCAATACAGCTAGAACAGACATTAGACAATCGAAAACTTTTACTTTGCAGATGCAATAATAAATGTATATCAGTTGATATAACAGAAAAAGAATCAGAATTTGTAAAATGTATTATAGGAAGTGGAGTATTGAATTGGAATAGAGAATATGAAAGTAACATGGATTGGATGACAAAGTATCATACGAAATGGAAATTAATTTTTTCTTTTGATGGAAATACTTTTATTTCAAAAGGAGATGACACATTTCCAGATGATTTTGATGTATTTTGCAAAATCTTACGTGACTTTGGCTTATTTTTGCCTTTTCATAATTCTGAAAAAAAGATATAAATTTGAGAAAAATAAAGTATGACTTTAGATTTCTCGAATTTAATTTGAATTAACATTTTCTTTCGAGTAAAATATAGTTGTACTTTAGAAAACTCAAAAGGATGTGATTTTGTGTATATTCATAGAGATTTAGAGAAAAAAATAATAGAAGCTTCTAAACAATATCCTGCTGTAATGGTATGTGGACAACGACAAGTTGGAAAATCTACAATGTTGCATCATATAAAAGAAAAAGAAAGAAAATATGTTACATTCGATGACTTTATGGCTAGAAACCTTGCGTTAAATGATCCTGCTTTATTTATTGAAACATATGGATATCCTTTATTAATTGATGAATTTCAGCGTGTTCCTTCTATTCTTTTAGAAATTAAAAAAATTATTGATGAAAAGAAATTAAATGGCCAGCAAGTGAATGGAATGTTTTGGCTTACTGGTTCTCAAAAATTTAAAATGATGAAAGGAATCAGCGAATCATTAGCTGGTAGAGTAGCAATTTTTGATATGGCGGCTTTATCACAAAATGAAATAAATGAAAACTCAAATTCAATTTTTGATGCGAATTTAAATCATTTAAAAAAAAGAACAGGAAAACAGAAAACAGTACATGAAATATTTCATGATATTTTTACTGGAGGAATGCCAAGTATTGTAACAGGTGAAATGGATAGAGAAGATTATTATCGAAATTATGTAAATACATATATAGAAAGAGATGTAAGAGATTTATCTCAAGTTGGTAAAATTGATGAATTTTATCAATTCTTAGTTTATATGGCAGCTAATACAAGTCATGAATTAAGATATGATTCCATTTCGAAAGAAATAGGTGTAAGTGCACCTACTATAAAAAATTGGGTAAGCATTTTAGAAACTTCTGGAATTATTTATATACTAAGACCATATTTTATAAAAGTCACAAATCGTTTAGTAAAAACACCTAAATTTTATTTTATGGATACTGGATTGGCTAGTTATCTTGCGAAATGGCCTAATGAAGAAGTGTTAGAAAATGGTGCTGTTTCAGGCGCTTTCTTTGAAACATATGTAATAACAGAAATAGTGAAAAGCTACTATAATGCTGGAAAAGAGATGAATCTATATTATTATAGAGATATAGATCAAAAAGAAATTGATTTATTGATTGTGGATGCCCAAAGTATATATCCAATTGAAATAAAAAAAGCTAAAAATCCAAGTAATCCAGATAAAAATATATCTGCTTTAAATAAATTTGGTTTAAAAGTTGAACCAATGATTGTATTATGCATGGCTGATGATTTATATCCTTTAAATAAAAATTGCTGGTTATATCCTGTTTCCAAAATTTGATGACTTAAATATAAAATTTGTATCTAACAATCATGATATGCATTGTCTGAAAAATCCGTGTGATTTTATTCTGTCTAAATTAAAAAATTAGAAATATTGTAAAGAATCATAAAAAAGCTGTGAAAAGCCTAATGGTGTATCACAGCTTTTTTATTTAAGAGTTACAAACACTTTACATTTACCTATCTGTTATTTTACATTTTTTCGATATAGTTACTTAGCCTATAGATATATTTTTGAAAGGGAAGTGAAAATGAAACAAGCTGTTATTGATATTGGTTCTAACTCTGTTCGTTTAACGCTATATCGAATAAATGAACAAGGATTTAAAATAATTTTTCGTGAAAAAATTATGGCAGGACTTGCGGGATATGTTGAAAATGGTGCTTTGTCTTTAGAAGGAATTAAATGTGCTTGTGATGCGTTAAATGAATTTAGGCAAACACTTGAATTTTTGGATATACAAAATGTCTATGTATTTGCTACGGCATCTCTTAGAAATATTTCGAATACAGAGCAAGCCATTCAGAAAATTGAAAAAGATACAGGATTTTCTGTAGAAGTGATTAGTGGACAACAAGAAGCGATGCTTGGATATTCAGGTGCTATGCAGGTATTTCATATTTCAGATGGAGCTTTTGTGGATATTGGAGGGGCCAGCAGTGAAGTTGTGATCTTTGAAAATGGAAATATACAAAAGAGTATGAGCTTTGGAGTGGGTTCTTTGAGTTTATATCGACGATGTGTAAAAAATATTGTACCTGGCAGTGGGTCTATGAAACGAATTGAAAATATACTGGAAAATGAAATTGTATTACCAAAAGAAAAATATACAAGCTTAATTGGTGTTGGAGGAACAGTACGTGGTGTTTTAAAACTTTCTAAAAAAGTATTTCATTTACCTGATGATTGTCATCGAATCAGTGCCGTACAGATTGAACAATTGAGTGATTTTCTTTTTCAAGGTGATAAAACTGCCATTGATTTAATCTTGAAAACGGAACCTGAACGTATTCACACGATTATACCTGGATTCATGATTTTAAAATATTTATTTGATTATTTTAATGCCGAAGAATTGATTGTAAGTAAATATGGTGTACGAGAGGGATATTTATGTCAGAAAAAACAAACAAACAATATAGCTATACCCAAAACAGAGAATTAAGCTGGTTACGTTTTAATCAGCGTGTATTGGAAGAAGCCGCAGATACTTCTATACCAGCCTTGGAACGATTAAAATTCATTTCCATTTTTGCCAGTAATCTAGATGAATTTTTTATGGTTCGTGTAGGAAGTCTTTTTGACATTGCTCATATTTCACCAGAAGAAAAAGACAATAAAACAGGATGGAGTGCACTCGAACAGTTGCAGCAAATTTATCATACGATTCCTGGATTGATTGCACTGAAAAAACAAATCTATAAAGCCGTTATGGAAGAATTAAAGAAAAGTGGTATTGAAGATGTTTCTATAGATTGTTTAAATGAAAATGAACATAAAGAAATTCATAGTTTTTATAAAGCAGAAATGCTTCCTATTCTTTCTCCTATTTTAATTGGAGCCCATCATCCAGTTCCACATTTAGTCAATAAAAGACTCTATGTTTCAGCTTTATTAGAAAATAAAAAAGAAAAACAAGCTATTGGAATTGTACCCGTACCCGATTCAATTTCACCTTATATTTTATTAAGCGATGGAAAACGATTTGTACGAACTGAAAATATATTACTACATTATTTACCAACACTCTTTCATTCTTATACTGTCAAAGAAAGCTGTGTACTATGCGTAACTCGAAATGCAGATATAAGTTTTGATGAGGAAAAATTTGAAGACAGTGAAGAAGATTTTCGCCATCAAGTAAAGAAATTATTAAAACAACGGGATCATTTATCTGTTATTCGATTGGAAATCGATAAAAAAATATCCGAATCTTTTCGAAATATTTTAATTAAACTTGTTAAAGTTGAAAATCATCAAATATATGTTGATGATTGTCCATTAAATATGGGATATGTTTTTCAATTAATTGGTCAACTTGAAAAAGAAATTGTACAACCACTTTTATATAAACCATATAAAGGAAGATGGCCAGAAGACATTGTACAAAATCAAAGAATGACGGAACAAATTCGAAAAAAAGATAAATTGTTGTTTTATCCCTATGACTCGGTTGAACCTTTTTTGAAATTATTAAACGAAGCTGCAGAAAATCCAAATGTCATTTCCATTAAAATCACAATTTATAGACTGGCATCTTCATCAAAAATCGCAAAAACACTTTGTCGAGCAGCTGAAAAAGGAAAAGAAGTATTGGTACTCATGGAAGTACGTGCTCGTTTTGATGAAGCACATAACCTGGAATGGGCAAAAATGCTGGAAGAATCGGGTTGTCAGGTAATCTATGGCATGGAAGGGTTTAAATGTCATAGTAAAATTTGTTTGATTACCATGCGTCATCGTGGAAAAATGAGTTATATTACACAAATTGGAACAGGAAACTACAACGAAAAAACCAATGCCATGTATACAGATTTAAGTTTAATGACAGGAAATTCTTCAATCGGAGAAGAAGCCACTTTATTTTTTAGAAATATGTTAACCAATAATCTGGAAGGAAATTATAAAACTCTTCATGTTTCTCCTTTTGGCATTAAGAACATGATTATTGAAAAAATTGATGAACAAATTCAATTAGGCAGTGATGGCTATATTTGCATAAAAGCCAATTCTATTACAGAAAAAGACATGATAAAAAAATTATGTGAAGCTTCCCAAGCGGGTGTAGAAATTCAACTCATTATTCGTGGCATTTGTTGTATTTTACCAGGTATTCCAGAATATACGGAAAACATTCATATCACAAGTATTGTAGGACGATATTTAGAACATGCTCGTATTTATTTATTTGGAAAAGGAAAAGATGAATCCCTTTATATTTCTTCCGCAGATTTAATGACAAGAAATTTGAATCGACGCGTAGAAATTGCCTGTCCAATATATGATGAAACAATACGTGAAGAACTAAAATGGATTTTAGATGCGCAATTAAAAGACACAGCTAAAGCTAGTTTAATGCTTTCAAATGGGACGTACAGTCGTAAACAAAGTATAGAACCATTTGATTCACAAGCTTACTTTATGAAAGAATCTTTTCATCTTCCTGTATTACACGAACAAACAAAAGAAAGCTTTACCAAACAAATTTCTCAATTATGGAATATGATATTTCATAACAGCAATATGGGCTAACTCTATAGAGTTAACCCAATTTTTTTATTCTTTTAAAATATGACCAATATGATTTTTTTCAAAGAAAAGATTTTTATTTAAAACAACAACTATTATTGCGACTACTATCACAACTATTGTTTCAATACATTTGGTTTGTGGTGTCATTGCGATTTTTTCCTGCATTGTATTCACAAACAAATGAAAAATAATACAAGCTAACATACTTCGATTGTTTTTGACATAAACCCAGGTTGTTAGAAAGCCCAATGGAATTACACTGATTAGAAAATTCAATACATAACCAATTCCTATTTCTCTTAATCCAAAATGATAGGTTCCTTCAATAAAAAATAAAGGCAAATGCCAAAGAGCCCAGATTATTCCAAAAAGAATAGATTCATGAAACCATGAACAATAATTGGCAATGGAATCTTCTCCATAGCCTCTCCATCCAATTTCTTCAATAATCGAAGCTAATAAAATGGTTGCCAGAGCCGATGTTCCTTTGATGGAAAAAGAAAAACCATCTGTAAAGGAAAATTGATCAATGGATTGTCCAAAAAATAAAGATAAACCAATAGAAAGAATCACAATACATGTAAAAGTAAGAATAGCAATCAAAATATTTAAAGGCTTAATACGATAAAAACTGATTAATTTTCGTTTTAAATCTTGTTTTAATGCTTTACTTTTTGAAGTCAATACTGTAATCAATGCTGTTATAGCTGGTGAAATGAGTCCCAAAAACATAAAAATAGAAGAAATGTTTTCTTTTATAAGAATTGCCAGAATCCAAAATGTCCAAGTAGCTATAAAACATGTTATATAAAATCGAATGGGATGATATTTATAAGGATTCATAGTTTTCCTCTTTCAAAGAACAAATCATCAATTCACTTTTTAAACCATTGAGCTCAATTACAGTTTCACAATTTTCTAAATTTTGCTGCAGTGCATTATTTTCAAATAAAATATGATTTCCAATGCCTTTGGTGTGAGTTGAAAACTTTAAATTTTCTGGAATATATAGTTTAGATGTGGATGATAATTGATTAAATGATAAATCACCTTTAAAAGATGGACACAAAACTTCCATATCCAAGTTACAATTGATTTCAACATTTCCTGTTACTTCTTTTAATAAAACATGACTAGATTTGATATCTAGTTCTAAATTTGAACAATCTAAAGATTGAATAATCACTTCATTGGCATGTATATCACATTCAATATGTTGAATATAAGAAACAGGGATTTCAATAAATATATATATTTCTTCTTTGGATATGGATTCACAAGCACTATTTTTTAGATTCATATCCACATCAATTCGATTTCGAATATCATCAATTTTTACTTTAAAATCATTTTGTAGAGTGGAATATGAATCCGATGTTAAACGAACTCGAATTTTTTCACCTTGATAACCAGATAAAACACATTGTTTAGCACCGCCTAATTTCATATCCAATCGCTTTACTTGATCAATATCATATTCTGTTACACTTTCATATAGAAAATCTTTTGAAATATCTTCTTTTAGATTTCCAATTAATTCATCAATAGAAATATTAAATGCACTTGAAATCGAAATTAGATTTTCAATATCTGGAAAACCAGCACCTGTTTCCCATTTCGTGATAGCTTGTCTAGATACATTAAGTTTTGTAGCCAGTTGTTCCTGAGAAAAATGATTTTGTTTACGAAGTTTTTTTAAGTTTTCTGCAAATGTCATATTGAATCTCCTTTTGATGTGCCAAGTATAAAAAACAAATTTGTTTGTGACAAGCAAACAAAGATGTCATTTACGATTTTTTGTGCTACTTTTCGTAGCATTTTCATTCTAAGCCACGTAAAGTAAAAGATAAATATCCAAATCTAATATTCATAACATAGGAAACTGTAGATAGACCTAGATAGGTGATAGTGTCAGATATGACTGTACTTAAGGTTAACAACTACATGTATTTTGAATTTACGATGTATTTTGATGTATTTTCCAAGCAGATAATGACATACAGAATGACTAGAAAACATGACAATAGAAACCAGTACATAGAAGGCCTGGAAGATATTATAAAGATGTGGGATGGATCAAAGAAGAATTATACATTGATTTTAAACTAGATGATTTTTTCAATGAACATAGGGCAAAAGAACTTGTGGATACGTACGTAAACTATTACAACAATAAAAGACCGTGTTATTCAATAGGTTATTATACACTAAATTATTGTTATGAAAGATATATGAATGGAAGAGAGATACTTTTTCAAAAAGAATTTTATCTGAGAAACCAAAGTTTGTTCAGAAAAGGAAAGAAGTGTCTACTTCTATAAATGGAAATAAAGAAAAAGAATCATAATTGTCTACTTCTATAAAAACAAATTTATAAATTTTATTTATTTTATCTACTTTTCTTGACCGGTACAATGAATCTTTAAAATATTACGATTTTATTCCTTTTTTCGTATATAAACATTGCGAAAATATTCATTTATAGATAAAATAAATATACGATATTATTCCTTTTATAGATATGGAGACACTGTATGTTGGAAAGAAAAGTATATGATTTATTGTTGAAATGGAAAAAAAATCATAAGAATAAGTGTTTAATGATTAAAGGAGCCAGACAAGTAGGTAAAACATTTATTGTTCGAGAATTTGGTAAAAATGAATATGAATCTTTTATAGAAATTAATTTTATCCAACATAAAGAATTAAAAGATATATTTGATAGCGATTTATCCGCTGATACAATTTATAAAAGAATGTCTGCTTTTATACAAAATATAAAATTTATTCCTGGAAATACTTTAATTTTTTTAGATGAAATTCAAAATTGTGGAAACGCACGAACGGCCATTAAGTTTTTAGCGGAAGACGGAAAATACGACATTATAACTTCAGGAAGTCTTTTGGGTTTAACATATGCAGAAAATGGTGATAAAGATGTAGAAGAACCAATTTCTGTACCAACTGGATATGAAGATTTTATTACAATGTATTCTTTAGATTTTGAAGAGTTTTTATGGGCAGAAGGATATAGTAAAGAATCAATAGATGTGTTAAAAGAATATTTTGACCATAAAACAAAAGTACCCACAATATTAAATGAAAAATATGAAAATCTGTTTCGAGAATTTATGGTTGTTGGGGGGATGCCAGAAGTTGTATCGGATTATGTCTTGCACCATGATTTTAATAGAGTAATGGAATTACAAGAAAGAATTTTAGAGAATTATAAATTTGATATTGCTAAACACGCAAAAGGGGCTGAGAAAGTAAAAGTTCGAAATTGTTATGAAGCAATTCCCAAACAATTGGCTAAAGAATTAAAAAAATTTCAATATTCTACAGTGGAAAAAGGAAAAACAAGTAAAAAATATGGCGGAAGTATTCAATGGCTGAAAGACTCAAACTTAGTTCATCCTTGTTACAATATACATGAACCATTTATTCCTTTGATGGCAAATGCCATAGAAGAACAATTTAAATTATATATAAATGATACAGGACTTTTATCTAGTATGTATGGATTTGAAACAAAAAGAGCCATTCTTACAAATACAATAAAAGGAAATGCAAAGGGAGGCATTTATGAAAATATCATTTCCGAGTGTTTAATAAAAAAAGGATATAAAATATATTACTATAAACCAGATGATAACCATGAATTAGAGTTTTTGTTAGAACAAGAAGGAGAAGTTATTCCTGTCGAAGTAAAAGCAGGAAATACGGCAACTGTCACATTGAATCGATTTATCGAAGAATATCATCCTTCTAAAGCTTATAAATTTATTACTGGAAACATCGGGGTAGTGGATTCAAAAATAAGTTTACCGCATTATATGGTGCTTTTTATTTAGGATATAAATTTTAAAAAGTATATTGATTTTTTTGTGAAATCCATGTAATAAATAACATAGAGACAAAGAGGAGAGACTATGAAAACTATAATGAAATTTTTGTTGTGCTTATGCACCATCTTTTCTGTATGCGCTTGTTCCAATGAGAAAACAGAAATTGTGGATGACAGTCAAACAGAAGTGACAGCCACAATACCAGCTGGATTTTTTGAAGATGTTACCCAAGAAGAATTGGAAGATACTTTTAAACCATATGGAATCAAAACCGTAACATTAAATGAAGATGGATCCGTTGATATTGTGATGACAAAAGAAGTTCAAAAACAATTTGTAGCAGATTTGAAAGAAGGCATGTTGGAAGAAATGAAAACTCTACCTGGTTCAGAAAATTATCCAAATATCACTTTGATTCAAGCCAGTGATGACATGACTTCTTATACCGTTTATACAATGAACAAAGAATTTAGCTTTGATGAATGGATGTTACCATATCAATTATTTGTATATGGAGGAATGTATTCTTCTTTAGCTACCCAGCCATATGAAAATATGTATATTACTTTTTTGAATGTCAGTACCGATGAAGTGATTTATGAAGTAAACTATAATGATTGGAAAAATGAATAGGGCTAAAAATTAGCTCTATTTTTTTTGATATAATCAATATATGAATCAAATGAAATATGTTTTAGAAATTTTACAAAAAAGTGGTATTTGTTAAAACAATCAAAAAGTATTGGCATCTATCTTATGTGATCGATTAATCTACTGAATATTTATTCAACCATTGAAGGACTCATACAAAAACAAAAAGCTTATGAAATTATTTCACAATGGATTGAACAAATTGAAACGACGTATTCCTATCCAATGAATGAAGAATTAAACAAGATGGAACACCGATTTATACACTTACTCATGAACATATTCTTTCTTCTAATTTACGTGATGATAAATATATAGAAGTGTTGGAACAAGCTTTGTATAAGGATCACGTTCCAAATAAAAAAGAAGTAAAAAAATATTTGAAAAAGGCTATGAAGTAGTTGACATTTATCCTTAACTTTGAAGAAAAAGTATAACTAAAAAATAATCAATTAAAAATGGTCG
>NZ_JBJEEY010000044.1:0-2804 GCF_051873555.1 Floccifex sp.
AAATAAATCAAGGTAGCTGTATTTGTATCAAAACGTTGATTTTTGACACTACCAGAAACATATAGAGGATAAAAAAATGAAAGAAATAAGTATATTTAATAATTCTGAATTTGATATACAGACAATACAAAATCAATGTTTAATAAAAGGAATGACAATCCATGAATTCGATATAATCGAACTCTTTGAATACCAGCAAACAATTCTTGAAAAACTACAATGGATTGAAAGCGATGTATCTAAACTAGAAACCATTCTTGTTCCTTTTCTGAATTCAAAGTGGGTACACAATGAAAACTATAAAAAAATATGTAAAACCATGATTCGAAATTATTATGTCATTCGAAAATATTTAAATCTAGAAATCAGTGATGAACAAATTTATACAACACTACTGAATGAATTCAATCGCTATTCAGGTATGAATCTACAAACACTTAAAGAAAGAACCATTGCATGTTTAAAACAAGAAGGAGGACAAAGATCAAATGAAACCAGGCTTATATATTGAAACACAAAATTTTGATTTACAACTCCTCTTTCAAGACCTTGTTTTATCCTTCAACAAAAATCAAAGTACATCTTTGAGTCAAGACGATGCTTTACTTATATGGAATACTATTGAATATATGTGTCAACACGGATCAACTCAAAAACAAATACGAGATACATTTTATGATGGATGGAAAATGGTACAAGAAGATGCTTTAAAAATTCAACAACTTTTAAATCAACTCCAATCTAATTTATTACCATTTTCAAATGAAAAATATAAAAACATTTTATTTGAACAAATACCTCGTTTTCTTCAAACCCTGAAAGGAAAAGACTCTCTTTTTCATTATTGTCAACTCACAGAAGACCTGGACTATCCATTATTTGATGGTTTTGCCTTTGATCATGACATGTATCAAAGAAAAGGAAGTGACTGTGTTCTTTATTATTTAAAACGATTTTCATTGGAACAATCTTTTTGTATAACATTTAAAAAAGACATCCCAGAATTAGTATCTCAATTTGAAAAACGATACAAAATCTCTATAGAAGAAACCAATATCAATTTATTTTCCATTCTTTTATACCAGGACATAGCTCATATTCTTTTATACAATGAACCAGGTATTTTATTAAAAAAAGAAGAAATTAAAAAATTACGAAAAATAAATATATCAAAGAAGATTCCATCTATATTAAAGACAATCAGTACAAACCCAGAAATAAAAGAATATATTCTATCTTTTCAAGATGAAATCCTTCAATCCTTTGAATTATTTAAAAACCATAAAAAAGAATTATTTTTATATCCACCTGAAATAATAAAACAATATCAAATTCATTTTTCTTATGGACAAAACCAGAAAGAATTTACACAAACACTTTTACAATTCAAAGAAATGAAACCCGAAAAACGATTTGAAATGCTACAAAATAAATCCATCAATATCTATGATCTAATGGATTTATTAGAACAAGACATATTATTTGAAAACCAATATCAAATCTTCTATTCTTCTTTGCAATCTGTTGATATTGCCATACTTTTAAAAGCTATGTGTATTTGCGATACAGCCTTTGACACACAAATCACAATGAAAGATATTTATGAACAACTGGATATGACACAAGAATGGCAATATCAATTGTATAAATATCTACAAAAAACGAATACAAAAAAAATTGAAAAATATATTCATCAAATTCAAATTGAATGAATACTTTGCATCAACAAAGGATTAATGGATTCAGGATTTAATCCCAACCCTTTACAAATATCAATAACACTTAGATTTAGAGAAACTAAATCTCTGAATTGATTTAAATAATCCATACTTTTTTGAAGAATATCAAAATATTCTTCTTTTTGATAAATACGATCCCAGGCTGGACAAATTATATGATTAGAAAGTTTTTGCAAAGAATGAAGAGAATCCATACTGTCTTTCCAATTCACAAGAATAGGAATGTCGTGTATGTTGGGTATGGCATCTCCTGTAAATAAAATATTTTGTTCTTTCCATTGGTAACAAACAGAACCAATGGAATGACCACTCGTTTCATGAACACATAAAGATAAATTAGATTCCAATTCAATTTTATCTTGATTTTTGACAAAGCCATCGACTTGAATGGAATGCGAAACAAGATTATAAAAATTAGGAATGGGTCTTTGTTGAAATTGTAAATCAATATCTTGTGCCCAGTCTTTTTCAGATTCATGGATATATATATTTTACAATGACTGGCTTGTTTTAATTCATATGCACCACCTAAATGATCGGGATGACTATGTGTTAAAAAAATAGCTTTTAAATCCGATGTATCTTTTCCATATTCATGCATGATACATTCAATTTTTTCTTTACAACCTTTTACACCCGCATCAATCAAGTAACAATGCTTTCCTAGAATCAAATACACATACACAAAGCGTTGAATATTATCTGTAATAGAAAAATCAATTTTGATTTGAACAACACTTGAATTCATTTTCTTCCTCCACGATAAAAGCTTCACTTTCTACATTATTTTCTCTTAAACCCTTAATCAATTGATATTCTTTACTTTGAAAACAAGCCTTCATTTTTTCCTTTGAATTCCATTCAATCACAATGATACGCTTTGGTTTTCTAATTCCTTTCGTAGAAACAATTCGATTAGAACGAACTAAATATCTTCCGTGATACCTTTCAACAATGGGCTTCACTTTTTGAATATAATCCTGATAGGCTTCTTGTTGAATAGAAGAATGAATCCTTAACTTTGAAGAAAAAGTATAACTAAAAAATAATCAATTAAAAATGGTC
>NZ_JBJEEY010000045.1:0-14221 GCF_051873555.1 Floccifex sp.
GATCATATCCTCCTTCACATTGATTGGCAGCCGTAGCGCCTCCCCATAAAAAGTTGTCTGGAAACATAATTTCTCCTATTTATTGACAGAAGCCATTCTAAAATATGTATATGGCTTTCCTTTTATGGAAACCGATAACTGATAAATGTTTTCTGGACATGTACATCCCGCAAAGCCTCCATCTCCAATCGCATGAATATCAGCGCCTGTTTTCTTCATTTCAATCGCAATTAATCGAACTGTATCTGGATCGGCTCCTTCTAATGAACTATTTAGAAAACACATTGCCAAGGTACCCGGTTTATATGTATGAACAAAAGTAACTAAATCTCGAATCGTTTCTGTACTCACGCCAGGTCGAGAACCAGGACAAGTTAAATCGATACAATCTGCTCCAGCATCAATTAATTCCTGAATAATTTTTTTTGTATCTTCTTCACTTCGTCTAGGATCGCCTAAAACAGGTTCTGTAATACCATCTTCCCATTTACCAGCCCAGACAAACAATTGATCCTTATATGTTTCTTTTACCCATTTTGTACATTCAATAATGTCTTGAATCGAAGTACCAGATCCTGGATTCCCTCCAAGAACCACAAAATCCACACCCATGTCTACACATTTTTGAACATGTTCACGTGTGCAAACCATTCCTTCACGACGATACAATGCTTTCTTCCCACCGTCTTGGCTACCTTCTTTTGGACATCCTAAATACACACCAATAGGACGATTACAACGTTTTTTTAATTCTTGAAATGTTAATCCTTGCAGCCCGGGATTATTTTCCATGTTATCTAAATCCATCGTATTTAATAAAACCATATCCGCTCCCCAGGCAAACATAACTTCCGTATTGGTAATCCCTCTTACCAATCCTTTTCCATCAAATAATAAATGTTGACCACAAATAACTCTTCCCTCAGATTTAAAAATGGATGTTTTTAAATCCATGGGACTCATTGTTTCAAAATCACTTTTTGATGCACTAATTAATCGAACAATATTATTCATACTAAACTCCTGTAAAGAAAGGAAGAATTCTTCCTTTCTTAGTCTTTATATCCAAATAAATACGTTAATACACAAGATGCGATCAATGCAAAGAACATTGCCACAACAAAGTAAATAAATCCTTCACCAATGAACAATGGGAAACTTAAGATTCCAACTGGTCCACCTGCTAAAGCCGCTGAATTTCCAGCTGCTGCAATTCCACCAGCAATGGCTCCACATGCCACACCAATATAGAATGGCTTTTTATTTGGTAAGTTAACTCCATAAATGGATGGTTCAGTGATAGAGAATACACCTGTAATACCAGCAGAGAATGCTAATTCTTTTAATTCTAATTTTTTCGTTTTTAATGCCACTCCTAAAGCAGCCCCTGCTTGTGCCCAGTTCGATGGTCCAGTAATGGCATTGATTGTATTACGTCCATAAAGAGCTAAGTTTATTTGTCCTAATGGAACAATTCCCCAGTGTAAACCAAAGACAACTAAGATTTGCCAAGCGCCTCCTAAAATGATTCCCGTAACAATTGGACTAAAATTATACAATGCTGTATAGGCAGCTCCAATTCCATTTTGAAGAATCGAGAAAACAGGTCCAAATACTAAGAACATTAAAGGAACTGTAATCAATAAAGAAAGTAATGGACTTAAGATATTACGACAAACTGCTGGGATTTTCTTACAAGCTTTTTCCACTTTTGACATAAACCAGATTGTTGCGATAATTGGAATAATAGCGGATCCATATCCTTGTTTTGGCATCGATAACGCAATTCCAAAACAACTTAATCCATCGCCTGCAACCGCTCCTGAAATCGTTGAACTCACCATTGTTAAGGCAACTGCTACTGCAATCATTGGATTACATTTAAAATATTTTGCACAGTTATAAGCCATATAAACAGGCAAGAAAGAATAGACTGCATTATAAATTTCATTAATGACAATATATGTTCCATCTGTTGCTGCCAATAAACCAAATTGAGTTGCTAACATCAACAACGCACGAATCATACCACCACCAATTAATACAGGAAGAATTGGAGTGAAAATATTTGTGACCACACCAATGATCTGATCCATGAACTTTCCTTTTACTTTTAAATCATCTTTTTCAACTGCATCAATTACTTTTCCCGTAATACCTGTTAATTCTACGACTGCATCAAAGGCATCCGATACTTCATTTCCAATAATACATTGTGTTTGACCACCCGATTGAACAACATTAATCACACCATTAATTTTCTTTAATTCATCAATATTTGCTTTTGAATCATCTTTTAAATTAAAACGAAGGCGCGTAGCGCAATGTGTAATAGATACAATATTTTCTTTACTTCCAATGCCATCAACAATTTGTTGAGCCACTTGTTTCCAATTTTTTGCCATATGTTTTCTCCTCTTATTGAAGCAATTTGTGCACGTCTTTGCTTTGTGACCATAAAATATCATGCATAAAATTTAAATTAAAGCGTTTTCATTTATATTGAAATAAAGTTACAAAAAAAAATAAGAAAAAATTCAATTCCTTCTTATTTTATGAAATATTATTACATTAACGAGTAAATTGCTTATCATTTACATCTTTCGAAATACTCAAATGCTTATCATAATCCCGTGCAAACAACAGAGCATAAATACTATCCAAAATAAAATGAAGCATGATCAATCCCGCAAATCCATCAATTTTATTTCCAATGGAAATATCTTCATCCATTTCCATATAATAAACATAATTTACTTTTGAAACCAAAGGTGACAAACGATTTCCTGTAATTAAAAACGTTTTGGTGCGTGAATGTGACAATAATTCTACACAATCCGTAATACTTCGTGTTAACCCAGAATACGATACAATCATCGCAAATTGATGCTGGGTTGATGAATTGGCTCTATATTTTTTTGATGAAGAACCCAAAATAAGATTGGTATTATAGCCAATACGATTCATTTTTTCAACAAATAAACCCGCTACTTTAGCTGACATGCCTGAAGCATATATATCAATGCAATGCGTCTTAATGATTTCATGAATCACTTGATCAATAACTGTATAATTAAAATTATTTTTAGCACTTTCAATCGCAGAAATACTAATATCCGCAATATTCTGGATAATATCTTCTTTTTCATCCATTTTCGAAAACGGATAATTCAAATCAATGGATTTCAACATTTTATTTCGAACAGTATATTCTTCCATTACTTTCACTTTAAAAGAACTATAATTCTTACATCCCACCTTTTTACAAAGACGCGTAATTGTTGGAGGCGAAACAAATGTTAGATTGGCTAATTCATTTAAAGACAATTCTGAGAATTCATCTATATTCGATAAAATAAAATCCGCTACTTGTATTTCATTGGGTGTTAAATTCTCTTTTTTCATTAAAATTTCCAATACCATATCTAAATTATAAAAGAAATTCATTTAAAAAAAACAATTTTTTCGATAAACTAATATTCATGAAATACGATTTGACAAAAGGAACCATTCTTCCATCTATTCTATCATTTACTTTACCCTTATTAATTGGAAACATCCTGCAACAAGCTTATAATTTAGTCGATACCTATGTCATTGGACAAGCCATGGGAGCCAATGCCCTGGCAGCCGTTGGTTCCTGTTATACATTAATGACCTTTATTATTTCTATTATTACAGGATTGTGCATGGGAAGTAGCGCTTTGTTTTCTTTTTATTTTGGACAAAAACAAGAACAAATACTACAAAAACGTATGAGTTCTTCTTTTCTCTTGATTGGACTTTTTTCCATTCTTCTACAATTTTTCTGTATCTACAAAATGGATTTCATTCTACAATTTTTACATACACCAGCATCTATTTTAAATGACACAAAAGAATATCTTCAAATTATTTTTTATGGAATCCTTTTTTTATTTTTATATAACTATTTTGCCTATGCCCTTCGCTCCATAGGAAATTCAATTATTCCACTATACTTTTTAGGACTTTCCACTCTTACAAATATTATTTGTGACTTTATTTTTGTGATGTACTATAACATGGGTATTTCAGGCGTTGCCTGGGCAACCTTATTCAGTCAAATACTAAGTGCAATTTGCATTGTCATTTATTGTATCAAACAATCTCTTTTTCATTTTTCTTTTCAAATACAAGGACTAAAAGAAATACTGTCTAATTCATTTGGAGCCTGCATTCAACAATCCATTATGAATTTTGGAATTCTGATGATTCAAAGTCTAGTCAATACATTTGGTGCCACCGTTATGGCTGCCTTTGCGATTGGAGTAAAAATTGATACCCTGGCTTATATGCCCGTACAAGAATTTGGGAATGCCTTTTCTACTTTTCTAGCTCAAAATTATGGAGCCAGACAAAATGAACGTATGCAAGAAGGAACAAAAATTGCTTTGAAAATGATTATTGGATTTAGTTTATTTATTTCCTGTATTGTCTTTCTTTTTTCAAAACAACTGTTAATGATTTTTTCTAAGGATGCATCGGTTTTATCGATTGGTATTCAATACCTGCACATAGAAGGCAGTTTCTATATATTCATTGGTTTATTATTCTTTTTCTATGGTTATTTTCGTGCATTGAAAAAACCAGGTATATCCATCATTTTAACCATAGTATCATTAGGAACACGAGTTTTTCTTTCCTATGTTTTCGCACCCATTTACGGCTATTCCATCATCTGGATTTCCATTGTGATTGGATGGATATTTGCCGATCTTTTTGGATTTATTTTCAAAAAAAGAGAAACTAGAAGGGGGATCTAGTTTCTCTTATATAGTATCCATTATATTGACATCAATACTGTCTATATTTCTCTTTTATGATTGATTTCTGTCATGAAATCATAACTCTTTTTTGGAATTCTTTCCTGTGTTTTTGTATTCAATTCCAATAAACCATAACGATTTTTAAACGCATTACGAGCCGATACATTATCTATAAAAGACCAAATCAAATAACCTAAACACGTTTCTGTTTGAATCGCATTTTTTAAATGCGCTGAAATAAAATCAATTCGATAGTCATCCTGAATCTGTCCATTTTCTCTATATCGATTCTCATTCGCAATTCCGATTCCATTTTCACTAATAAACCATGGAATAGAATCATATTCTTTTTCAATACGTTCTTTGACATCTAAAATCGCCTGTGGATAAATTTCCCATCCACGATCAGCATTGAATTGACGATCTGGTTTCACATATAAATCGTAATATTTACTTGGATGGAAAAACCCTTCAAATGCATTTTCTTTTTCTTTTACACGAATTGGAAAATAATAATCCAATCCCAATATATCAATTCGATATTCTCCAATTAATTCTAAATCTTGTGACTCATAAGAAAACATACAATCATTTTCTATTAACACTTGCATAAATTCATCGGATATTTTTCCTTTTACATAAGGATCCAAATAAATACGAACCTGAAGCAAATCCGCATAGAACCATGCTTTCATGTCTTCCTTAGAATTGCTTCTAGGATAAACTGGCGTGTAATGAATCATAGCCCCTAATTTTCCGTTGTATTTTTTTTGAAAAGGAACATATTCTTGTTTAGCAATCGATGTTGCCACCATTTTATGAAAATGTGCCTGATAACATTTTTTTGGATCATGAACAAATGGATACCATATTGCATCCATATATCCATTATCAATTGGAATATTCGGTTCTGTAAACGCAAAGAAATAAGGCACACGATCCGCAAAGCACTCAAATACTTTTCGTACATAAATACGATAATAATCCAGCATCTTACGATTACACCAGCCATCAAATTCTTCTAAAAAAACAGCTGGAATATCCCAGTGTTCCAAAGAAACAAAGGGCTGCATGCCAAATGATAAAATCGTATCAATCACATCGTTATAAAAAGCCCTGGCTTCTTCATTCACAATTCCTTTTTTTACGTCTTTTAAAAAATAAGGCCATTGAATCGTAAAACGAAAAACATTCATACCCGCTTTTGCCATATATTCAATGTCTTCTTTATAATGATGAATAAAATCACAGGCATCATCCACACCTGTAGACTCATACCACAAAGAGGGATTGCTTTGATAAAATACATCCGCCCAACTTGGATTGGATTTTTTATGATTTCCTTCTATTTGCCAGGCACTGCTACTGGTTCCAATAAAAAATGTTTCTGGAATTTTCATTTTTACACCTTCTTTAATCGATTCAAACAAATATAAATCACAACTAATATTAAAATCGTAACAACCATAATTATTGCCATAACTGGTACTTCAATCAATGTATTTCCAAAATACAAATGACAGTCTACGCTTTCTTTTAATGCTACAATCAATTCATTTGGATACTTTAAAGAACTCATTTCACGAAATACACCCGCAAAGAAATGATTTCGAATCATGCTTGTTCCATATGTTCCTGGTAAACATAAAATGATTTTTTGTACAGTATCTGAAAATTGACTAATTGGCATATAAGCACCGCAAATAAATCCATATCCTGCCGAAACAATGGTTCCCACTGCACTGGCTTGGCCTTGTGTACTTAATGGAAATGTAATACAAGACGATAGTATTGTTCCAAATAAAACAAGGACAACCACATCTAAGAAAATATAGATTACATCCATAGTTTCTAAATACCATCCCATATATTTAATATAGCCAAGACAAATAAGAGCCGCAATAAAATTAATTAAAACAGTAGAAATAAATGTCGCAATGGCATAGGACAAAGCCAATGTGCTCTTTTTTATAGGTGTTACATCTAAATCCATGCGAATACCATTGGCTTTATCTTGCACCATGATTAAATTGGAACAAAACGCCACCGTAATACAACTCACAGCCAGCAAAGAAGACACCAATTCACTGGCTACACAACCTTTTATTAATGAATCCGATGCATTAAATATCGACAAACTGTCACGGAACATACTTTCATAGGTACTACTTAAAAATGTTCCATATAAAACCAGCAAAATCAAAGGCGTAATCAAGGAAGTCAAAAACATTCCTTTGTCTTTAAAATACAGCTTTACATTTCGTTTTACTAAAGACATCATTGCTCCATTCCCCCCTCTAATGTTTTACCTGTCACATTTAAAAATACATCATCCATCTTTCCCTTTGTGATTTCATAATCACGAAATAAAGACGGATTCTTTAAAATTAAGTCCGTAGCGACTTTTGTGTTCTCCACTCGGATTTTATAACCATCACGTATTTTTTTATACGGAAGATGGAATGAACAAATATCTTTTTCTTCAACACCATATAACGTAATATAATCATACGCATATTCATTTTTTAATTGTAAAGGAGAACCATGTGCTACAATACGCCCATGATCTAAAATCACTACATAATTGGCATCTGCTGCTTCTTCCATATAATGTGTTGTAAGAAAAACAGTCATATTTTCTTTTTTACGCAATTCTTCAATAAAATCCCATAAAATACGACGCGTCTGTGGATCCAATCCCGTTGTAGGTTCATCTAAAATTAAAATCTTAGGCCGATGCATCAAAGCCCTCGCCACATCAATTCGTCTTCTTTGTCCTCCTGATAATTTTGAAATGGGTCGCTTTAAATAAGAAGAAAACTGAAGTTGTTTCGATAATTCATCAATTCGGATTTCAATTTCTTTTTTTGATAAACCATACAAAGCCCCTCTAAAACGTAAATTATCATAAGCACTTAAATCCTTATCTAAAGCACAATTCTGAAAAACCACTCCCAGTCTTTTCTTAATTTCTGTACTCTGTGTCTCTAAATCCAATCCATCAATCCATATACTTCCTGAATCCTTAGATAATTGTGCACACATAATATTGATTGTTGTGGATTTTCCAGCACCATTGACACCTAAAAACGCAAACAATTCTCCTTCTTTTACACAAAAACTTAAATCATCGACGGCTTTTACATCTTTATAACTTTTATTTAAATGTTGAATTTCAATAATATGTTCCATAGAATACCTCTTTCAAATTTATTATAAATAAAAATAAAAAAAGAAATAGACACAAAATCATAACAATGTGTCTATTTTTTAGTTTTTTCTCTTTGAAGTGTTGCTTCCTTTATTAATGTATATAAAGAAGAAGTGACAGGTACACTAAACAACATCCCTAAAATACCTCCTAGATTTCCTCCTATCGTGATGGCAGCTAAAACCCAGATGGCCGGTAAATTAATTTTAGATCCTACAACTTTTGGATAAATCATATTGCCTTCAATTTGTTGCAGTATCAAAAAATAAATCACAAAGATAATGGCTTTAAAAGGAGATATCGTTAAAATCATGATGGCTCCCACAATGCATCCAATAAAAGCTCCCACAATAGGAATTAAAGCCGTAACACCAACTAGTGCACCAATCATAGGTGCATATGGAAGTCTTAACAACAACATTCCAATCATACAAAGTGTTCCTAAAATAATCGCTTCTGTGGCCTGACCGGCAATATAGAGTTTAAAGACTTTACTACAAACTTCACAAACATGAATGATATAATTCGCAATTTTTTCAGGAATCCAGGCTCTTAATAAACGAGAAGACTGGTGTTTTAATTTTTCTTTACTCATAAGAATATAAATCGAAAAAATCAATCCCACAAAAAATGTAATAAAACCACTCACAAAAGAACCAATAAGATTGGCAGCTGAATTCACAAAATCTTTTCCAAAAGACATAAACCACGATTCAATGGAACTCTTTAATGCCATCCAGTCAATATCCAATGACATGATATATTCTGAAAAAGGAATAGAAGATGTATCGGTATTGGATAATATATCAATAAAATCCAATAAAATATCAATTATTAATTTAATAGCTTGTATAAATTCTGGTATAACTAAAACAAATACACCTGCAAAAATTCCCAGCACAAGGACAATGGAACAAACAATGGATATAGGACGAATACCTTTTTTCATTTTCTTTGACAATTGTCTTTCAAAAAATGACATAGGAACATTTAAAATCAAAGCAAAAATGAGTCCTAATATCAATGGAAAGGCATAGCCAAATAAAATCGAAATAAAATGTACTATATCTTGAAAATATTTAATACCTAAATAAATTAAGACACAACAAGTAAAGGTGGCAATAATCCATTTAGAAATTTTAAACAATCCTTCATCTTCTTTAAACATTCGCTTCCTCCTTTATCTTTTTTATTGTATCTTGATATATTTCTTTACGAATATTCAGTAAATAATCGGAAAATGAAACTTGATCAAATCCATAAGACAAATTCAAATCATATTCAAAATCAAGCCATGTCGATATATCGGAAACATTGTGTTGAAACACGGCTTCCATTTTATCAATCGACTTATAAATTTTAGCTTCCAATGTCTTTTGTTCCTTCATTTCTTCAAATAAATTCCGAAGTTCTTCATTATATGGAAAAGGTAAAGACTCTATCCATTGAAATAAAGAAACCTCTTCTTTTTCTTCATCTTTTTCTGTTTTTTCAAAAACAGGGATATCTCCTGTAAAAACTTCTCCTAAATCATGAATCAAACACATCACAATAACTTTATTCATATCTACATCGTTGAATTCATCTTTCATAAAATAAGCCATTAAAGCCATTAACCAGCTGTGACTGGCTACACTTTCCTTTTGATTATTGGATGTAAAACAATGGCGCATTATTCCTTTTAATTTTTCACACATTAATAAAGTATCTAATAAAATTCCTGGTTCCATAGTAATTACGATTGTACACTGTTTTCTTTCAGATTGCATCTTTTATAGTTATCGTGACATGAAAGAAACCAAAAATAAGAGAAAAAACAAATAAAAAGATGGAATGACAAAAAAGAGAACTCATAAAAATTTGAAGAAACGGAAGAATGGAAAGAGATAGTACTTTGAATAAAGATTTTTTATTCCACATAAAAAACCAAATGAAATTGTATAAAATCAAACAAATTCCATTTGATAAAACATAATATACAAAATGTAGTTCCTTTGAAACCATCATAATCATAAAAAACATACATCTATAGCGTCCGATTTGTTCTCCAACTTGAAAAATAGGACAATGCCATGTATTTTCAAATACTTCTTTATGAAAAAAAATTTAGAAACAATACACCATATCCATTAATCCGCATGTTTGATCCACTCTTTCACATCAAAACAAGGAATATTGGCTTCCATGCACTTTTGTACAAAAACACCTTGTCCTTTGATTAATTTATTTGAAAAAGAACCATCATAGATTTCCAATACACCACAGCTTGGAGAACGAGACTGTAAAATAAGAGCATCTACTTTTTCTTTTTGAATAGTTTCTAAAGTCAATTGCGCTCCTTTTTCAAAATAAAACGTTTTATCTTCTCCTTCTTTTGAAATTACTTGATTTCCTTTTCTTTCACATGGAACACGAGGAATGGGTAAACCTCCTGTGCATTCAGGACAAATGGGAACAATTTCATGGTTTTCTAAAGCTCTAATTAATTCCTTTGATTCATTGTTTTTTCCATTATATTTACAATTAATTCCCAGTAAACAAGCACTGACACCATATTTCATAAAGAATCATCCGGGATTACAATAGCTGCTAAAATATAAGCTAAAATCCCACTTCCTCCTGCTAAAATAAATACAATCCATGCTAAGCGAATGAGAGTTGGATCTATATTGAAATATTCTCCAATACCTCCACAAACCCCGGCTAACATACGATTCTGACTTGATTTATATAATTTACGATTCATATTAGACTCCTTTCAAAAAATCTCGACGATACTGAGAAGGTGTAATACCTTCATGTTTCTTAAAAACTTTTGTGAATACACGATAATCATAATATCCACATTGACTCGAAATATTGGAAATTGATTCATCGGATGACAACAACAGTTTTTTGGCTTTTTCCATTCGAATATTAGTTAAATATGTTAAAAATCCAACACCTATTTCGGTTTTAAATAATTGAGAAATGTATTGTGGATTTAAATGAAATTCATCCGCTAATATATTTAAACTTAAATCCTCTTCTAAATGATCTTGAAGAAATTTTGTAATGGATACAATGCTTCTTTGATTGCTGACAACTTCTTCTTTTTTTGTTTGATTTTGAAATAAAGAAATCTTCAAGTGTTCAATACAATTTCCAAATTCTTCATAATTTACGGGTTTTAAAATATAATCTGTAATTTTTAGTTTTAAAGCCTGGCGACAATATTCAAAATCATCATAACCCGAAACAATCACAAAAGCCATATCCGGATGTTTTAAACGCGAACATTGAATGACTTTTAATCCATTCATAATAGGAATATTGATGTCCATAATCACAATATCTGGAACAAATTCATCAATTTTTGCCAATGCTTCCATTCCATCACTTGCTTCCGCAACAACCTGGCATCCATGACTTTCCCAATCAAATAAGCGCTTAAATCCTTCACGAATCATAATTTCATCATCCACCAGCAATACATTTAATTTTTTCATAGCGTCTCCTTTTGAATGTTCAATACCAAATGAGCACTCACTCCTTGTTGCTTATGTACATACGACAAACCACATTCTTTTCCACACAATAATTTAATTCGTTTTTGCACATTTAATAAACCAATACTATTGCCTTCTAATTTAAAAGAAAGCTTATCATAATTATTTAACATATCATCGACTTGTTTCTTCTTTTCTTCTGTAAATCCACTACCCGTATCTTGAACAACAATTTCCATATATGTATCATCTAATTGAAAAGCACGAATACTGACTTTTCCTTTATATCCCATATTCTTTAATCCATGCAATAAACTATTTTCAACAATGGGTTGAAGAATAAAGTTAGGAACCAGGGCATCCCCAAGCTCTGGATCAATATCGTATTCCACTTCAATTTGTGGATATCGATAACACATCAATTCCATATAAGCTTCCAGTAAATCCAATTCATCGTCTAAAGCCACCATTTGACGATTAACTTTTACACTATTGCGAAAAAACTCCACTAAACGCATCAATAAATCTGCCACTTGTTTGTCTTGATTTAATTGAGCTTGTATTCGAATGGTATCCAAGGTGTTATATAAAAAATGTGGGTTGATTTGACTTTTTAAATATAACATTGACAATTTTTGTTCCACTAATTCAGCTTGAAGCAAAGCCGGGTTTTCCAGTGTTAAGAAAAAAGATAATGTCATTAATGTAAGTCCCATTCCACTAATCAAAGACAACGGGAAAAAGCCTTGAACCACACATCCCACAAATTCAATACATAACGCAAATCCTATAACGTCTCTTTCTTTTCTGGGAAGTTGTTCTCGGTTTTTCATTAAAAGAGATGTACATAAAATTAAATATAAAATGACACAAATATAGACACAAGCTACATACAATCCATAGGAATAATTACCTTGTGGTGTTTGTACATAATACATAGGTAGTACACAACTACAAAATAAACCAGCAACCAAGATGACCTGAGCTGGAATAATATTCTTTTTTTGATTGGTTTCTTTCTGAACAAGAAGAGCAATATATTTATAAAACAAATATACAGCCATAATCATGGTTCCAATAAAAATTCGATGAATGATTTCATTAAATAAGGCATTCACTGTTTCTAAGTGATTAACAGTATAAATAGTAATTCCATCGGCTGTAATATGAATCAGCATAACAATCAACAAAACAGAAAAAGTCTGATGCAGGGGATTGTTTTTTCTTTGTCCTGTAAAATATACAATCGCAACTAAACATAAAATAAAAAATAAAGCAATTTCCATTCGAATCATGATTCCACCTCTATTTTTATTTTATGAAATTTCATCTAAAAACAATAGACATAGAATTCTTTTTTTTGTGTCAAAAATATATATAATAACTATATGGAACGCATAAAAATCAAAGACATTGCTCAACAACTCGGTGTAAGTACAGCCACTGTGTCCAATGTCATTCACGGAAAAACAAATAAAGTATCAGCTAAAACAATTGAACGTGTACAAAAAGCTTTAGAAGAAAATCAATATATTCCAAGCATGGCTGCTATTTTATTAGCACAAAATGCATCTCCAATCATAGGAATCTTTATCAATGACCATGAAAAATATGAAGGACATACTTTATCTGATTTCTTTATTTCATCCTCATTAAATGCTCTATCCAATGAAATTGACAAACAAAATCGTTTTATGATGGTTAAGAAAACAAAAAATGTTCAGGACATTATTCAATTTGCTTCCATGTGGAATTTAGAAGGACTCATTGTGATTGGTTTTTGTCAACAAGATTATTCCATTCTTCGTAGACAAATGCATATTCCTTTTGTAGTTTATGATGGATTTTGTAATGAAATGGATAATATTGCCAATATAGTAATTGATAACTTTGATGGAGGATATAAAATGGGAAAATATTTAAATCAAAACCATTCCCATGCCTTACTTTTATCCGATAACGATTCTGGTGTAGATCACGAAAGAATTTGTGGCTTTCAAAAAGGTTTTTCAGGAAACATTACATATTTACAAATACCCATGGTAAAAGAGAAACGATGGAAATTTTATCAAGAACATATTCAAATCATTTCAAAAGCCACTTGTACTTTTGCCCTGTCAGATTATTATGCCATTGATTTTATTCATTTTCTAAATACACAGAATATTTTCGTTCCAGATTCTATGAGTGTTGCTGGATTTGATGACACGCCCATTTGTACGATGATACATCCTTCCTTAACAACCATTAAACAAGACAATGCATTACGAGCTAAAATCGCAATGGAAATGCTCCAAAAATTAAAAAACCATGAAATAAAGGATACAACGATCCAATTACCGGTTTCTTTAATCGTTCGCGATAGCACAAAATAAGGTTATGCGTTTAACCTTTGAGTTTTATTCTCTCTCTAGCTACAATAAGAACAGGAGGAACCTGTTATGAAACGTAGCTTTTTTTATAGTGTATGTGCCCTGGCCATTCCTGTCACCCTTCAATCTATGTTACAGTCTTCTTTTGGAATCATTGACCAAATTATGATTGGACAACTTTCTTCGATTCACGTTGCCAGTGTTGGACTGGCATGTAAATTTACTTCTATTTTTTCTGTTGTGATTAATGCCATTGGGGTGGTATGTGGCATCATGATGGCACAATATATTGGACAAAACAAAGAAAGTTGTATTTGTCAATCCAAAATTGAGCCACCTTATCAGTTTAAAATTGAGCCACCT
>NZ_JBJEEY010000046.1:0-2787 GCF_051873555.1 Floccifex sp.
ATACGTAAAGCACGAGCTGGATTCAATGTACAAGAATTAATGGCATAATCAAATGGAACCCCGGCTTTTTCTACAACCACTTGTAAACCACGATTGACTTGTAACGTACTACCTGCCAATCCTTTTGTCGAAGTTAAATGCGCACTTCCATCTGGATAAACTTCAATTTCCTGTCCACCAAATAACATCTTGCTTCCAATTGGACAACCCTTTGCCATTAAGGCATCGGTAATCATAATGACATGGTCTTTTCCTTTTGCCATATAATAATTATTTAATGCATTCACATTTGAATGATTTCCATCACAAATCACTTCACCATATACATCACGAATACGCATCGCAGCACCTACCAATCCTGGATTACGATGATGGAAAGGTGTCATTCCATTAAATACATGAGTCATAGACATAGCCCCATGTGCAATTGCCATAACAGCTTGTTCATACGTTGCTCCAGAATGTCCTTGACTGACTAAAACACCATGTTGTGCACAATATTTTGTTAAGGCAAAATCTTTGTCGTGTTCACAAGCCATCGTAATGACTTTAATCAATCCCTTGGCATCTTCCTGATATTGTTTAAATTCTTCTACATCAGCTGGAATACAATATTGCTCAGGCTGAGCTCCT
This sequence comes from Floccifex sp., assembly GCF_051873555.1. GTDB lineage: Bacteria > Bacillota_I > Bacilli_A > Erysipelotrichales > Erysipelotrichaceae > Floccifex. Next base: position 634 of record NZ_JBJEEY010000046.1, read on the forward strand.
TTATATTTCTGATCTAGATAAGGCCCTTCAAAATGAATACCTAAAATTTCAGCCCCTTCATATCCTTCTTCTACAACACGTGCTACATTTTTTACCGCATTCGATAATACTTCATGACTTTGAGTAATTGTTGTTGGACAAATTCCTGTAACACCTTCACTTGTAATGGACTTCATCCAATGACGCAATCCTTCTGGTGTGGCATCATTTGTATCCCATGTATCATATCCATGTGTATGAATATCAATAAAACCAGGCACAATGCGATCATTTCCATAATCCACATCGACTTCTTTTTTTCCATACTCTAAAACATCGACAATTTTGTCATTCTCCATTTCAATTTGAGCTTCCATAAATTGCCCGGCAATCCAAACTCTCTTACTTTGAATAATCATTTTTGTTACCTCCAACTGCTTTCATTCTAAACCCAGAAGCAAGTTCTTTTGTTATCTTATTATACAATGTTTTTATACTTTTTAGTAAAAACACACTTCAATATTTGAATTTGATATAATAAAACAGAAAGAAAAACGAGGATTTATCATGAAAATTATTGCGATTATTGTTGTTGTGGCAATTGTTATGTATGCCATTATTTCTACTTTAAAAAAATCTACATACAAACAGCTGGTTTCGTATTTAGAAAACGGAAACTTTGCTTCTTTTGAAAAAGAAATCGAAACCACAAAAGTAAAGACACTTCTAACAAAGATGAGTATACTGGACATGAAATTAAATGCGGCTATTGTTCAACAAAACAAAGCACAAACCAGTCAATTGTTTGAAGAAATTATTTCTCTTCCTTTAACGCCTTCTCAAAAAGAACACTACTACATGAAGGCATTTAATTATTATGTTGGATTACTGGATAAAAGAAATACAAAAAAATATTTAGATTTAATTCAGAAATTAAATAACGATCGAATGAAATTAGAGGCGAATCGTGTCTATAATATTTATATTCTTAAAAATGACAAGGATCTTCGTCCTTTATTAAAGGAATTAGAAGAATTGGAAGATGAACAAAAAGGTGTCAATGAATTCTTAATTTCTTTGATTTATAAAAATAAAAAAGACATGGAAAATGCCAAGAAATATGAAGAATTGAGTCAAAAACATTTCGCATTGGTTGACGAAAAAACAGCCCAAAAATATAAACAGTAGCTTTTCACTACTGTTTTTTTGTCCATAAATATACGCCTTCTTGTTCATTGGGATTGTAAATAAATCCACAAGATACATAAAAGTCAATGTTTCCTTTTGTTGGATTGGCTTCAATGCAGACATTGGAAGACACATGTTTTAATATTTCTTTTATTAATATTTTTCCATAGCCTTTCTTTTGAAAGAAAGGTTTGACAATTACATCCGTTAACATCGCCTTGAAACAGCCATCGCCTACTAAGCGAGCCATGCCAACGATTGTATTGTTTTCATAGATGCCAACTACGTCCATGGAATGACAAAGAGCTTGTTCTAATATTTCTAAAGAAACTTCTTTCCATTGTACACTTTTTCTGAGTTCTAAAAATTCTTGTGCACTGATTTGATGTCTAATTTCCATACAACAATTGATCCAGCCATTCTAAGCATCCGTCTTCAAAACAAGAAGGCACTATTAAATCAGCAACACTTTTGCATTCTTTTTTTCCATTTTCTAAAGTAACCCCTAATTTTGAAGCTTGAATACATTCAACATCCGATACACCATCGCCAATACAAGTGACTTCATCCCATGTATGATGGATTTCTTTCAATAATCGATCACATGTTTTGTATTTGTCAACACTTGAAGAAACGACATCCGCCATATAAGGTGTTGAACGAATCGCAATGACATCATATTGACTTTCCATTTCTTTTTTTAAATCTTCAAAATACATATCCAGTTTTTCTTTGGTATCGGATACACTGAATTTACAAACCGATCCCTCAAACAAACAATTCTCAATTTCTTTATATTCCACTTGGCAATTAAACGCATCCAATTCATAGCCATGTGTCAAAGAATGACAACACACAAAGTCAGGCTGTGTATAGCCCGGTTCTAAATGATGTTGTAGAGTTAAATCCCATAGACTTTGACAAGTTTTTGCATCAATGGGATATTCAAAAACAGTTTCTTGTTTTAATACATCATAGACATGGGCT
>NZ_JBJEEY010000047.1:0-2782 GCF_051873555.1 Floccifex sp.
GTTGAAACCCCCATACCTTTATTAAAAGATATGGGGGTTTGTCAACACTCTGAGAGAATCATTTGATTCTCTTTTCTTTATTCACTAAATACAAAGCGAATACAATAAAAAATAATGCCAGTATACTTTGAATTGAACAAGCTTGTTTTAATTCTTGTAAAAGAAGGGCTGAAATAACAACTCCAAAGATTGGAGTCAAGCAACCATAAATACCAATTTTACTGACCGGATTATTAGCTAACAATAAACCCCACAATGTATATGCCACCGCCGATATAAAAGCCAAATAAAATAAAACAAAATAAATTTTAATTCCTGAAAAATGAATCGATGCATTCATGAATAAGGAAACAAAAATTAAAGCAATTCCACCTGCTAAAAACTGATATCCACTTAATAATACGGGATCATTGTCTTTGGAAAACAAATGAATAAAACAGGCTGATAATGAATAACAAATTTGTGAACATAAGACAAGTCCATCTCCAATAAAAGATACATTCATTTGATTTGTTAGATTCATACAAACAATGCCTGCCAATCCCATACAACAACCAATGAATTTATTCCTTGTCAGTTCTTCTTTTTTAAAAATATAGACGGAAAACAACAAAGAAAGTAAAGCCCCTGTTCCAGTGATAATAGCAGCATTGACACCAGTTGTTCTTGATAATCCTAAATAATAGAAAATATATTGTCCAAAAGTTTGAAACAAAGCAAGGATTAAAATAGGAGTTATATTCTTTTTCTGTGGAATTATCAATTTCTTTTGAAGAAAAGATTGAATCAAAATCACTAAAATTCCAGCCAAAGTAAAGCGAAGACCCGCAAATAAAATTAAATTTTCACTTTGAGTAGCATCTATGTGCAGTAATTCGTATCCTATTTTGATAAAAGAAGGGGCACATCCCCATAAAAACGTTGAAAACAATGCCAATAACAGAACAGTACTTGTTTTTGATAAATTTAATTTAGCCTTCATTTTTTTCTTCTAACTCCATCCATCGCATTGTGCAATCCTCTAATTCCTTTTCTAATTCATTTCTTTTTTGGCATAAAAAAGACATGTATTCAAAATCTGTCACAGTATTCATTTCATTATTAATTTGTTCAATATTTTTTTCTAATTTAGGAATACGAAGATTGATATTTTCTAATTCTTTTTTTTCTTTATATGTTAAAGAAACTTTTTTTGTTTTCCATTCCTTTTTTTCTTTTGGAATATAACTTTTTTCATTTTTCACACAAGCCATATAGTCAGAATATCCACCAGGATATCTATGAATTTTTTGATTTTCATATACAAAAACCTGATCACATACACGATCTAAAAAATATCGATCATGGCTTACAACAATCACAATGCCATTAAAAGAATCTAAATAGTCTTCTAACACTTCCAGTGTTAATATATCTAAATCATTTGTGGGTTCGTCCAATAACAAAACATTTGGCGATTGCATTAAGACATTACATAAATACAATCGCTTTCTTTCTCCTCCAGATAAACGATCAATAGTTGTATATTGCATCTTTTTATCAAACAGAAATTTTTCCAGCATTTGACTTGCCGTTATTTTTGTGTTTCCATCTTGAATAATCTTACTTGTTTTTTCAATATAATCAATAACACGCATATTCAATACATCATTTAGATCATTTTGCTTGAAATATCCAATGGATACTGTTTCTCCATAAGAGATTGTTCCTTGAACGGGTTTCAATTGTCCTGCAATTATGTTTAATAAAGTAGATTTTCCGCATCCATTTCTTCCAATGATTCCTACACGATCATTCCTTAAAAAATTATAAGAAAAATCTTGAAATAAGAATTCATTAAAACCAAATGAAATATTATTTAATTCAATTGTTTTCTTTCCTAATCGCTTTGAAGTATTTGAAATAGACAACACTGCATCTTGTGATTTAAATCGCTGTTGACGTAATTCCTCAAAAGCATTCAATCGTGCCTGTGACTTTGTGGAACGAGCTTGACAACCTGCTTTTACCCATGCTAGTTCTTTTCGATATAGATTTTTATGTTTTTGAATGGCTTTTTCTTCGATTTCAATTCGTATTTCTTTATTTTCCAGATAGGTTTCAAATTTTCCATTATGCACATAAAAATCTCCCTGATCTAATTCAAATATTATTGAACAAATTCGATTTAGAAAATAACGATCGTGTGTAACCATAACAATAGAACATTTTAATTTTAATAAATAGTTTTCCAGCCATTCAATCATTTCATTGTCTAAATGATTTGTTGGCTCATCAAGCAACAATAAATCGCATTGCGCAATTAAAGAACATGCAATCGATAATTTTCTTTGTTGACCTCCCGACATTTCTTGAATATTTTGAACAAAATCAAATAGACCTAATTTAGTTAAAATAGATTTTATTTCAAAATCTTCTTTAGGATGATTATTTTGTTTATTTATGTATTTAATTTCATCCCAAATGTTTGATTTTGTAAAGTTTGGTTTTTGTGATAAATAATAAATTTGTAGTCCATTTTTCTTTATGAATTCACCATTATCAGATGGTTCAATGTCAGCAATCATTTTTAATAATGTACTTTTACCAGTTCCATTAATACCTACTAAAGCAATTTTTTCGTTTTCTTCAATTGTAAAGCAAGCATCTTTTACAATCCATTTATCATTGATTTTCTTTTGTAAATGATTGACACTTAATAACATTGGTCTCTCCTTCCTATAAAAGAAAAAGTGAAGTAGAAATCTACTTCACAAATTCAACAATAGCCATTGGAGCAGCA
>NZ_JBJEEY010000048.1:0-13833 GCF_051873555.1 Floccifex sp.
TCACCAACTAATTGAACTTTTTTACCTAAACGGTCTGTCATTCTCTTCCATCCGTCCCAGTCACCTTCAGCTAATCCGTCTTCGATAGAGATGATTGGATATTTTTCTAACCAAGCTTCATACATATCGATCATTTCATCAGAAGTCTTAGTTCCTTCTCCAGATTTAACTAATTCGTAAACACCTTTTTCTTCGTTATAGAATTCACTTGAAGCAACGTCCATCGCAATTTTCATATCATCACCAGGTTTGTAACCAGCTTTGATCATAGCTTCAACTAATAATTCTAATGGTTCTTCGTTTCCGTTTACACATGAAGGAGCAAATCCACCTTCATCACCAACGTTTGTATTGTATCCTTTAGATTTTAATACAGATTTTAATGCATGGAAAGTTTCAGCAGCCATACGAACAGCTTCTCTTTCTGATTTTGCACCAACTGGCATAATCATGAATTCCTGGAAGTCAACTGTAGAGTCAGCATGAGATCCACCGTTAATTACGTTACACATAGGAACTGGTAAAGTTTTTCCGTTGAATCCACCAAAATAGTTGTATAAAGGCATTCCATAGAAATCAGCAGCAGCTAATGCAACGGCCATAGAAACACCTAAAGTTGCGTTGGCACCTAATTGTTTTTTGAATACATCTCCTCCACCTAATTCTAACATTTTTGCATCAATTAAGTTTTGAGCACGTGTATCCATACCAATAATTGCTGGAGCAATAATGTTGTTTACGTTTTCAACAGCTTTTAAAGTTCCTTTTCCTAAGTAACGAGATTTGTCACCATCACGTAACTCAAGAGCTTCTCTAACTCCTGTACTTGCTCCACTTGGAACCATTGCACGACCAAAAGCACCAGATTCTGTCGTTACTTCAACTTCAACAGTTGGATTTCCACGTGAATCTAATACTTCACGAGCATATACATCAACAATAATAGGCATAATTATAATATCCTCCTTTAAGCCTTAAGCTATAAAAATAATAACACTAATCCTATGTTCTTTCAACAAAAAGAAAAAGCGATTCACCATGTTCATCGCTTCTATTTTTTAGTAAAAAAATCATTTTTTTGTGGTTTTGTAGTAGTTTTGAATGGCTTCAAATGATTCTTTTGAAATAACATGTTCAATGCGACAAGCATCTTCCTGTGCTATGTCTTTAGGAACGCCAATGGAAGTTAACATATCCGAAAAAAACAAATGCCGATTGTATGTTTCCTGAGCAATTTCTTTTCCTTTTTCTGTTAATGTAATGATTTTATTGTCATCTAATTGAATCAAATTTTGATTGACCATAAGTTTTACTGCATGAGAAACACTGGGCTTGGAAAAGCCTAAATAACTGGCAACGTCTACGCTTCGTACACGGTCAATGCACTGGCTTAAAACCAAAATTGATTCTAAATAGTCTTCCAATGATTCTCCGATTGATTCTGATAATTTCATTTCTACACCTCTTTTCCCATTTTATAAAAGGTGTTTTATAAAGTCAAATAATAGAAACAAAAAGCGAGTTAGACTCGCTTATTTTTCATAGGGAATTGGTTTTAAATCCCAAATTTCATCGGCATATTGTTGAATTGTACGATCACTTGAGAAATATCCAGATTTCGCAATATTGACTAACATCATACGTGCCCATCCCTGACGATCACGGTATTTACGATCAATTTCACTTTGTGCCTGAATATAAGAATCAAAATCACCTAAAACAAAGAATTCATCGTTACGTAACATTAAGTCATTGTAAATGAGACGGAATTCATCTGGATTGGATGACCAGATTCCATTACGCAATGAATCTACAATTTGACGAATATTTTCGTTATTGTTGTAGTAATGCCATACATTGTATGAGTTTTCATGTTTCATGTGATTAATATCTTCTACACGGAAACCAAAAATCTGTGCATTTTCATAGCCAACACGTTCAACGATTTCAACATTGGCACCATCTAATGTACCTAAAGTTAAAGCCCCATTCATCATGTACTTCATATTTCCTGTACCACTTGCTTCTTTACCAGCCGTTGAAATTTGTTCACTGACATCGGCAGCGTTTAATAAAATTTCAGCAACGGAAACAGAATAATTCGGAATAAATACAACTTTCAAATATTTATTTGTTTCAGGGTCATTGTTTACTTTATTCGCAACAATATTGATTAACTTAATAATTTCTTTTGCTAATGAATAACTAGCTGCTGCTTTGGCAGAGAAGAAATACGTATGTGGATAAATACGATAAGATGGATCTCGTTTTAAACGCAAATACGTATGCATAATTCCAAAGATATTCAGCAACTGACGTTTATATGCATGTAATCGTTTTGCCTGGCAATCGAAAATTGAATTTACATCGACTTCAATTCCTAATTCTTTCTTTACATAATCCGCTAAAATTTTCTTTCTTTCTAATTTAGCCGCAAAGAATTGTTCTTGTACATTTCGATCATCCACATAATTCATTAGGTCTTCTAATTTACTTGGATCTTTTTTGAATTCAGGTCCAATTGTATTTTCTAGTAATTGCGTTAATTGTGGATTAGAATACAATAACCAGCGACGATGTGTAATTCCATTTGTTTTATTGTTGATAATTCCTGGATAAATTTGTTCAAAATATTTGAAAACATCATCTTTCAGGATTTGTGAATGAAGTGCTGCCACACCATTGACACTATGACTACCCACAATAGCTAAATGCGCCATATGTACTTGTCCATCTTTTAAAATAGAAACCTGATTGAAAATGCCACACAATCCTTTGTGATCCACAAAGAATTTCCAGCGTTTTTCAATTTCTTCAATGATCATATAAATACGAGGCAATAAAGAACGAACAAGACTTTGATCCCATTTTTCAAGAGCCTCAGCCATTACTGTATGATTTGTATATGCAACTGTTTCCTTTACAATTGCCCATGCATCATCCCATTCATAATCATAATCATCCATTAAAACACGCATTAATTCAGGAATAACCAAAACTGGATGTGTATCATTTAATTGAATCGCAACTTTCTTTCCTAAATTATCCAATGTTTTATAGTGTCTTAAATGTTTACGAATGATAGAATCTACTCCAGCACAAACAAAGAAATATTCTTGTCTTAAACGTAATTCTTTTCCTTTTGGAGTTGAATCATCTGGATAAACATTTGCAGTTAATTGTGTAACATCATCTAAATAGCTGAATAAAGAACCAGATTGAGCCGTTTCTTCATCCACTTCTGCATCCCATAAGCGAAGTGTATTTGTTGTTGTTGTATGATATCCAATAATTGGTTCATCATAAGGAACCGCTTTGATGACTAAACTTGGACGATATGTCTGATGAAATTTTCCATATTGATCCATATACGCATCAATCGTTCCTCCAAAACGAACGCGAACAGAATGCTGAGGTTTCCAGATTTCCCAGATATTTCCACTTTTCATCCAGCAATCCGGTAACTCAACTTGTTCATTGTTTACAATCTTTTGCTTGAATAAACCATAGTGATAGCGAATACAGTTTCCGTGTCCCGCTAAATCCAATGAAGCCAGAGAATCCATGAAACAAGCCGCTAAACGACCCAATCCACCATTTCCTAATCCAGCATCACTTTCAAATTCTTCCATGTCATTAATGTTTATTCCTAAATCGCTTAATCCATCTTTAACAACGTCATAGACTCCTAAATTCATTAAATTATTCGTTAATAAACGACCCATTAAGAATTCCATTGAAAAATAAAACAATTGTTTTGATTGAGATTTTTTTACTGCATTTTTAGTAGCACGCCAATTTTCACTGGCATAGTCGCGAACCATGTGACCCAAAGTTAAAAAACGCTCTTCTTCATATGTATCTTCAAAATCACGACCATATGTATTGGATACATTCGCTTTAAAAGCTTCCTTAAAAGCTTCTTTTGATTCAAAGCAATTTGCCATAATTTTTTCCTCCACAGACTAAAATTATACAGAACAAAAAATTAATCTTCAACAAAATAGGTCTGATTTTGACTAAAAGTTTCATTTTACGTAAAAAATGTATGCTTTCTATAAAATTGATATCGTTTTCATTTTTTCATTTTTCGAATCGGAAATAACCACTCATATCCGTATTTATATTTAGAACGAAAATACGGATATTCACTATTCTCTTTTAATGCTCTTCTTAAACGTCTCATATGCTGATTTAAATTATTTTCATCAATCATACGACTACGATTATCATCAATTTCTAAAATCTCAATCAATGTATTTCTTGATAAACATCCATCTTTTGCCATTACAAGTGTTATTAATATTTTATACAAAGAATCCGATAATTTGATTTTTTCACCATTTTTATAGACAGTCTTTGAATTTAGATGAATTTCTAAATCTGCTGTTTCAACTGTATTATATTCAACTTGTGATAAAAAATTTCCATTTGGATTAATTGCTAAAAACTCATTGGCATATGCCACTTTTCCTTCACTAACAATCCATTGATACTTTTCAATAGGTTTTCGATAATACACACAATCTGAATCAACTTGAACAAACATTTCTTTATTGTCCTTGGCCATAATTTCATTTAATAAAGAGCCATCGACTTCAATTAATAATTTCTTTGATTTTTTCATAAACAATTTCTAAGGATTTTTTTATGGGAATTGATTACTCCTTTCTTGAATTTTCCTTATGACAATTCCCTTTTCACATGTGTTTCTGGACACATGTATCCATTTCTTTTCAATTTTCTTTCTACTCACTCCTTTTATCCTCATATACTATTAAGCCAAAACAATGTGAAAAAAGAATGACAATGTAACAATCAACTATTTTAATGTTATTTTTATCTATTTTAATTCATTTTTGAACTATTTTTTTAAATAAAAAAAGACAGGAAAATTATGAATCCTGACTTAAAAAGATACTTGATTTATTCATAGTAAATAAAAAAAGATATCTAGAATACTAGATACCTTCTAATTTATTCATCCGAAAACTTAAAAACCTGTTCTCCATCTTTTGTGACCAGATACTTTCCACGAGCCAGATATTCAATATAATCTGGATTCTCCAAATTGTTTTTAGTTTCCTCTAATTCTTCTTTTCGCTCATCCAAAGCCTGTGATTCCTTCTTATTATTTTCCATGCTCAAACGAATCTGTGCAGTAGTTTCCAATTCCTTAAAACCACACCAGAACATATAAACAGAAGCTGATAATAAAATACTATACATAATTAGCTTTTTAAAGCGATTATTTTTTTTCTTCCCCTTTTTCATATTTTTGTACCCCTACAGAATCATTATACACTATTTTATATGAATTGCCAAAATCGCAATATCACTTGGATTAATTCCAGAAATACGCGATGCCTGTCCCAATGTTACAGGCTGAATCTTAGTAAGCTTTTGACGCGCTTCTAAAGACAAATTATCCATATTCATATAATCCAGATTTTTAGGAAGAACCAATTCCTCCATTTTCTGCAAATGATTGGCATCTCTTTTGGCTTTTTCAATATATCCTGCATATTTGGTTTCAATTTCAATAGCCTGACAAACTTCTTTATCATATTCTTTATCCAATAAAAATGACAAACCCTCAATTGTTACTTTTGGACGCTTGATCAATTCTAATGCACTGCAGCCATGCGATAAGTTTTCAAATCCCAATGAATTTAAATAGGCATTGACTTGCTGACAAGGCTTTATTCGAACTTCTTTTAATTCTTCTCTGGCTTTTTCAATTTCTTTTTGCTGAGCCACAAACAATTGATAACGCGATTCATCAACTAACCCAATTTCATATCCTTTTTCTAATAAACGCTTCCACGCATTGTCATGACGAAGTAATAGACGATATTCTGCACGCGATGTTAATAATCGATATGGTTCATTCGTTCCTTTAGTCGTTAAATCATCAATCATTACACCAATATATGCCTGATCTCTTCGCAATATAAAAGGAGGCTTTCCATCTATTTTTAAAGCCGCATTGGCTCCAGCCATCAAGCCTTGTCCCGCTGCTTCTTCATAACCACTGGTTCCATTGACTTGTCCAGCTGTAAATAAATTCTCTACAATTTTATTTTCCATCGATGGCTTCATTTGTAAAGGATCAATGGCATCGTATTCAATCGCATAGGCATATTTTTTAATGATACAATTTTCCAGTCCCGGCAAGGAATGCACCATTTCTTCTTGTACATCCACTGGCATGGATGTTGAAAATCCCTGAATATATGTTGTATCTAAAGAAAGAGACTCTGGTTCTAAAAACAACTGATGTCTTTCTTTATCCGCAAAACGAACCAGTTTATCTTCTATACTTGGGCAATAACGAGGTCCTACTCCCTTAACAAGTCCTGAATACATTGCCGAATCCTGTAAATGATCTTGAATGATTTGATGTGTTTTAGGTTGTGTATATATGAGATGACATACTTTCTGTTCTAAAAAAGGAAGCACATCTTCTTGTTTTGTCATCTGTGAAAAACGAAGAAACGCATTGGTTCCTGGTTGTACTTCAGTCTTTGAAAAATCAATAGAATCTGTTAATACACGAGCCGGTGTCCCAGTTTTTAAACGAAATGTTTGAATTCCTGCATCTCTTAAACTCTGTGACAACGTATTAACGGTCATTTGATCTTCAGGTCCTGAACTAGTAGCTGTATGCCCTCTTAAAACAGTACTGGACATATACGTCCCCGTAGTTAAAACAACCGTCTTGGATTCAATTCTAGTTCCATCCTGACACAAAACTCCTTTAGCTTTTCCATCTTCAATCAAAATAGATTGAACCGCTTTTTCAATTACTGTTAAATTTTGAGTGTGCAGCAAAATGTCTTTCATTTTCTTTTTATATACTTCTTTATCACTTTGCACACGCAAAGACCATACACCTGGCCCTTTCGTTGTATTTAACATTTTAAATTGCAGAGCACTTTGATCTGCCACAATAGGCATCAAACCTCCAAGGGCATCAATTTCACGTACAACAATTCCTTTTGCAGGGCCTCCAATACTTGGATTACAAGGCATAGAACCTGCCATATCAATATTTAAAGTCACTAAACATGTATTTTTTTTCATACGAGCCCCAGCCATAGCGGCTTCAATTCCTGCATGACCTGCTCCAATTACGACAATATCAAACATGTATCTATCCTCTTCTTAATTTTTGTTTCAAAAATTTTACAATATCCATATGAAAAACAATTCGAGGGACATGTAAAAATTCACTGACACATAAATAAACTAATACACTAACAAGTCCATTGATTCCCATCAAAATAAAACTAATAATTTTTCCATGATCAATGCCACCAATGCCAACAGCATTTAATAACCAGGAAACAAGTCCCATGACCAATACAGAAATCAATACGCGAATACAAACCCACTGATTTTTAAAATAATTTACTTTATAAACGTTTTTAATTTCTTTTAAATTCGAAAAAATCAGATATCCATCGCCGATTACAGAACTAAATACAGACCCCGCAAATCCAAAAATATAAATAAAAGGCACAATTAATATTCCTTTTATAATCGTTGAAATGACTAAGCGCTTTAAATAAAATTTTCGAAGTTCTAAAGCCATCATTAAATTAGTCACCACGGGTGCCAATGTTCCTAAAAAAGCTTCTAAAGACAGCCAAGCCAATACATAGGTAGCCATGTCTAAGTCTTCATTATAGAATAATGTATAATTAATGGCTCTGGCATATAAGAATATACAAAAACAAATGGGAATACCAATAAATAAAATAATATTAATGCAATCAATAATATTTCTTCGTATTAATTTATAATCTTTAGTCGTTAAAGCCTCGGTAATATGTGGAATAATAGCTGCCGTAAAACCTGGTGCTAAAATCATTGGAATGGCAGTGATTTTTACGCCTACATACGTCGTTGCCGAAATAATAGATGTTATGGCTTTGGTACTATAAGCATGTAGTCTTAATCCCATTGGTAATAAAATCGCATTATATATTTGCTGACTATATCCCAAAATCGAAGAAATCAAATACGGAATGGAAATTGAAACAAATTCTTTAAATAATACTTTTTGTTTTACTGGTTCAGTTGTCTGTGATAAAGCTAAAGACTGAATTTCTTCTTTTTTCTTTTGATCAAAACGAATAATTTGTGCAATACCAGCAATAGCTGCCACTGAAGTCGATAAAACCGAAATATAAAGAGCATATTTTCGATCCAATCCAAGAGCATACACTACAATACATGATCCAATCAATAAAAAGGATACACGGAAAATTTGTTCAAATGCTTGCGAAATAGCATATTCTCCCATTTCTTTAAGTCCTTGATAATAGCCACGAAAAGCAGATAAAATTGGGACAAGAAAAATAGCCAATGCTAAAATACGAAGGGTATTGACCATCACATCAATGTTTTCTTCTACCATTAAAGGAGCAATTTTGCCAGAAACCAATATGAGAAGCATCATGCCAATAAAGCCTAATACAGATAAAAAGGTCAAAGACATTCGTTTTACAGTTAAAATTGTTTTTCCGTCTTTTAATACATTATATCGAGCCACTAATGTCGCAATCGCAAACGGAAAACCAGCCGTAAAAACATTTAATAAATATGAATATATATTATAAGCTTGTCCATATATTCCCATGTAGGATTCATTTCCCAGAATAGATGAAAAAGGAATCGCATAAACAATACCAATGAGTTTGGCAATAAACAAACCACCTGTTCCAACTAATCCACTTAATATAATTGATTTTTTTATATTCGATGATTCTTTCATAAGATGTTCTCCTATTTTGCCATTATATCACATTTTTTTATAAGAAATGCTATAATAATATCATGAAACGTATAGAATATTTCCAAACCGGAGACATGGCTCGTCAACTGGATACTAAATCCATTCAGGAATTTCATATTCCTTCTCTTATTTTGATGGAACATGCAGCCATATCCAGTATTCAGGAAATCAAAAAACATATTTCCATTCATCAGTCTATATGTATTTTATGTGGTCCTGGAAACAATGGAGGAGATGGAATCGCAATTGCGCGTAATTTAGCACAAGATAATATTTTTTGTGATGTATATATTCCGACTGCAGATCATATGTCAAAAGATGAATATATTCAATATCAATCTTGTTGTGTCTATCCCATCCATTTCTATCATGAAATACAGTCTCTTGATTCTTATGACATCATCATTGATTGTTTATTTGGAAATGGATTGTCTAGAAACATTCAAGGAAAGTATCAGGAAATAATCGAGGAAGTTAATCAAAGCCATGCCTTTGTCATTTCCATTGACTTGCCAAGTGGCATCCATGCCACATCTGGAAAAAAATTAGGCTATGCCATTCAAGCGGATTTAACCATTGCCTTAGATTGTTTTAAAGAAGGACATTTTATCAACGATGGCATTTCGCATTCAAATCAGCTCATAAGTGTTGATATTGGCATTCCCCATGAATTTCATACAAATTATATTGTAAATGAAACACTAGCCAGACAATTTTTGCCAACTCGCCAAAATCATTCTCATAAAGGTTCTTTTAAAAAAGCCTTGCTTATTGGAGGAAGCCAATCCATGCATGGGGCTTTGTACTACAGTGCCAAAGCCTGTTATCGAAGTGGAATTGGTACATTAACTTGTATGATTCCTGATTGTATTGGTGATATCGTTGCTCAAAAAATGAGTTTTGCGATGAATCTTCGCATGCCTGATGAAAATGGAAAATTCAAAGAAAATTTAACAGTAGATTTCAATCCATATTCTATTCTTGCCATAGGAAATGGCATGGGACAACAAAAAAGTACTATTCAAATAGTTCAACAAGTTCTTTCAAGTTTGAAACCTGTTATTTTAGATGCCGATGCGCTTTGGGCATTAAAAGGACACACAGAATGGTTAAATCGAAAAGAAACTACCATTTTACTTCCTCATATTAAAGAAATGACCTATTTATGTGATGCCTCTATTTCTGAAATAAAAGAAAATCCATTTGAAATCGTACGAAACTTTTGTCTTCAACATCCAAACTGCATTTTGGTTTTAAAATCTAGTTGTTCCATCATTGGACATAAAGAAACACTTTATGTGTTAAATCAACCCAATAGTGCACTGGCAAAAGGAGGAAGTGGCGATATTCTTTGTGGCATTGTGACTGGATTATGTGGACAAACTGAAGACTATGAAAAAGCTGTTGTATGTGCTTGTTACATTCATAATCAAAGCGTCCCTTCTATAGATGCAGCCAGTGTTTTACCGGATGAATGCATTGACTCTATTCCACTCGTTTTTCAAAAATTACGAAATAAATGATAGCGGCCGTTATGCCGCTTTTTCTTAATTTTAGACACATTCAAATATAAAATGAATCTATAGCAATATAACGACTATGAATATAATAAAACCAGAAAAGAGATGATCATTATATGAAAACACATTCAAGATATACACTATCCAGAAAATGGTTAATGTTCTGGACATTATTTATTGGATTTGGTGCTCTTGCAGGTTCTTTTGGCATGTTAAGTGATTCAAGCGGAAAAGCTATGGGAATGGATACAATGCTTCCATATTTTCAAGTTCTTCCTTTATCAGAATATTTATATCAAGACTATAGATTTCCTGGTATAGCTCTTCTATGTATCAATGGAATCCCCAATTTGATTGCCTTTATTTTATTATTACAAAAGAAGAAGAGCGGCATCGTTTCAGGTGGTATTTTTGGTATAACATTAATGCTATGGATTTGTATTCAATTTGTTATTTTCCCTATGAATTTTATGTCCACCATTTATTTTATTTTTGGACTTTGCCAAGCCATTACAGGTTATATGACATGGATTTTCTATAAACAAGAATCCTTTTCATTCCAGGAAAGTGACTATCCCAATATTGGAAGCAATCCTAGACAATTAGTGGTTTATTTTTCTAGAATGGGCTATGTTCGAAAACAAGCATATCGTTTAGCTAATCAAACAGGTGCTCAAATTTACGAAATAAAAGCACAAGAAAGAACACAAGGAACACTTGGTTTCTGGTGGTGTGGACGATTTGGTATGCATCGCTGGGCCATGAATATTAAACCCATTTCCATTGATTTAGAAAAATATGAGCATGTTACTATTTGTTCAGCCATATGGGTATTTTCTTTGGCAAGTCCTGTTCGTTCATTTTGCCAGCAAGCTAAAGGAAAAATAAAAAAAGTAAGTTATGTTTTAGTTCATCATACCAGTGGAAAATATTATTCAGTCATTGATGAAATGGATCAATTATTGGGCATTACCCATCAAAGTTATACCAACATACAATGTCATGCAGGTACATACAAAATAAGATGAAACGCATTTGTATTGTCTTTGTTCTCATATTGTGTATAGGATTTATTTCTTTATTGTTTTGTTATAACCAGAAAACTTTTATGGGTTCGAAAACAACATGTCCTGGCTTTTATAAAATTGACATTGAAAAATTGAATGGAAAAGACTTTTTTACCATGGAATTAAAAGAAAAAGACATGATACAAATTCATTTTGAAACCCAAAAAGGATTTTTATATCTCGAAATAAAAAATGAACATCAAATAATTTATATTGGTAATGGAAAAAATATAAAAAAGTTTTCTATTTCTATTCCTGAAACTGGATTATATACAATTGTTGTAAAGGGATATCAGGCAAAAGGAATACTTGAAATCAAAAAGTGATGGAACCCATCACTTTTTTTATAATATTTGAAATTGTAGATAATATACATGAGGATGAAACATTTTTGTATTGAATCCATAAGCACAACAATCATCTATTTCTCCTTCCCAATCATTGTTTAATTGAGAAAGTATATTTTCAATGTTTTCCTGATGAATGTCTGCACTTCCATAGAATTCCATACAATTACGTAAAGAAGGTTGCTCTCTACATGGTGAAAAAGAAAAACTATCACATATAGATTGAATTTCTTTTTTTACTTCATTCACAATAGATTCATCTTCTATATCTACTACGACATATAAACGAACTCTCATGCTTGATCCAATACGTAGCGACAAAGTTTTTTCAGGTTTTCGTCATTGGTTAGTGTAATTACTTTTCCAAGTCCTAAATTTAAAGCAGCAATGACAACTTGATCATTTTCTACGGCCATATTTAGTGTTCCCGTCGCATTGACATAGAAAACATCATATAAATAACTTGTTTTATTTCCATTTACTTCTTTTTTTCGTAAATCAAAATGAAAATCTTCTTTATTTTTTAAAATAACACGAGCAGCTCCGGCTCCCGAAGCAGGAATTGGTTTTGCCATAATATACCTCCTATTTACGATTGGACTCATATGTGACTTGAATACCAAGTTGAGAATATGTATTTAAATCCACAGTTGACAAGTCACAAGTAATATGAGCCTGTAGTCCTTGCAACTGATTTAAACAAGAAAGCGCTTTTCTTGCGTTTTCATTTTGTTGTGCACTGATGCAAAGAGCAATTAATATTTCATTGGCATGTAGCCGTGGATTCTGACTTCCAAGGTATTCCGTTTTTAGAGATTGAATGGGCTCAATTAATTCAGTTTGAATAATATGAACATCTTGATCAATATGTGCTAAATATTTTAATGTATTAATTAATACAGAACTACAGGCTCCCATTAAATCTGTGGTTCTACCAGTCACAATGGTTCCGTCTAAACAATCAATGGCTCCTGAATACACTTTATAATGTTTTTCAGCATCATGAGCTTTTTTTACACACTTTCGATCTTCTAAATCAATATGTGCCTTTCCCATAATCAATTTTTGTTTATTTAATTCATTTATATCACAAATTTCATTGCAATAACGATTAAAACTATCGTAATAACGACGAATAATTTCTTGTTTACCAGCCTCTTGGATAACATGATCATCCACGATTGCACTTCCAATCATATTTACACCCATATCAGTAGGAGAAGCATATGGACAAGATCCATAAATTTCTTCAAAAATATTTTTCAATACAGGAAATATTTCAATATCGCGATTATAGTTAACTGTAATTTTTCCATAGGCATTTAGATGATAAGGATCTATCATATTTACATCATTTAAATCAGCAGTAGCAGCTTCATAAGCTAAGTTACTTGGATGGTCTAATGGTAAATTCCAAATTGGAAATGTTTCATATTTAGCATAACCAGCTCGTGTTCCACGTAAGTGTTCATGATAAAGTTGAGATAAACAAGTGGCCATTTTTCCAGAACCAGGTCCTGGTGCAGTTACAACAACTAAGGGACGAGTAGTCTCAATGAAATCGTTTCTTCCAAATCCTTCTTTTGAAATGATTTTTTTTGAATCTGTAGGATATCCTTCAATCGTATAATGATGATAAACACGTATGTTGATTTTCTTTAATTTATTTTGAAATTGAGTAATTAATTTGGATGGTGCATATTGTGTAATAACAACACTGCTGACATATAAACCAATGCGAGTAAATTCATTAATCAGACGAATTACATCTTCTTGATAAGATATATTTAAATCTTGTCGAATTTTATTTGAATTAATGTGACTCGCATTAATCGCAAATACAATTTCAGCATCTTCTTTAATTTGAAGAAGCATTTGAAGTTTGGAGTCTGGGGCAAATCCAGGTAAAACACGAGATGCATGGTAGTCATCAAATAATTTTCCACCAAATTCTAGGTAAAGTTTATCACCGAATTGTGAAATTCTTTCTTTAATACGTTTAGACTGCATTTCTAAGTATTTTTGATTATCAAAACCTATTTTTTTCATATTCTTTTTCTCCATATCGTATTGATTCTATCATTTTGAAAAGAAAA
>NZ_JBJEEY010000049.1:0-13653 GCF_051873555.1 Floccifex sp.
TTCATTTTTTTCTTCAGTTCTATTATTTTTTTGATTTTTAACTTAATGACATTGATAGCCACAAGGGCTATTTTTTTAGTTGATTTTGAATAAACTTTTTAGTTTCTTTTAAATTTGTTTGAATAATAATTTTGATGATTTCATTGACAATATTCTGTGTTTCTTTATCCAGTTGATGAAATCCTTTTATAATGTGAGACGCATGACTGATTTGAAAATCATAAATAGATTCTAAATTTTCTTTTTGAATTAATTCATAAAACGTATCTACAAATACTTTTCTTTTTTCCAGACTTGCTTGTCTTAGCCAGGCATTTCCACTAATTTGAAAATATTGGGCCAATGGCTCTAATTCATTGACACGTACAAATTGATTATTTTCAATAACCCAGGAAAACAAATCATGTTGATGTAAATGTTTGGCATTGCTTTCTACAATTTCAAAGTCAGAATGATTTTCCATAATGAGTCCAATAATCGAACAAGAAGGAATAAATTTATAATAGGGACCATTGACATGAATATTTTCATTTAAAAAACCAGGTCCATCAAAATTATAAATTCCCACACAATTTGTACAATCTTGCTGCCAGGCACAATAGGTAGCTAAATTTCCACCCTTTGAATGACCAATCAATCGAAATAAATCAAAGGAATGCGATAAAAAATAATTTGATGCACTGATTTGACCGGACACGTGTTTATTAAACAACATATTAAAGTCTTCTTTCCATCCGACAATGGAAGTATCGGTTCCACGAAAACAAATATTATAGATATGATCACTACAAATGAAAGTGATGGCAGCAAATTGTTCATCAACATCTAAGTCCGTAACCGATTGAAAAAATCCGATTTTCATGGAAGCAAAGCGCACAGAAAAAATCATTAAAGTGATTAAATCACCAAATTGTTCTGGAAATTTATCTAAAGGAATGATTTCTTGTTCATGAAAGCGTAAACTGGAAAATTCAATCCACTGTGTTTCAATATCCATTTCTAAGTTTTCCCATTTTAAATATGTGATATAAGCTAAAATAGCAGCATCAACTTCATTAAATGGAATTTCATTCATAGAAAAAGTTCCTGTTTCTTTTACATATTCAATTAAATTCATACTTCTATTGTAACAAAAAAATCAAGGAAAACCTTGATTTAGATTTCATAACACGAATTATTTTTATCTGGTTTCAAAACCAGTTCAAGACTCTGATTGGCTACACGCATATGATCGGGAATGGAATGCGTAATAAAGCAATTTCCCGAAATAACACAGCCTTCACCAATAACCGTTTCGCCTCCTAAAATCGATGCATTGGAATAAATGGTTACATTGTCTTTTATTGTAGGATGACGTTTAACACCTCTTAGTTTTTGTCCATCACGCGTGGATAAACCACCTAATGTAACACCTTGATAAATTTTAACATGCTGACCAATGACTGTTGTTTCACCAATCACAACACCTGTTCCATGATCAATAAAGAAATACTTTCCAATGGTAACGCCAGGATGGATATCAATTCCTGTTTTGCTGTGTGCTTGTTCGGTCATGATTCTTGGAATAAGAGGAACATCTAATAAATAAAGTTCATGGGCAATACGATTAACAAAAATGGCATAAAATCCTGGATAGGAATAAACAATTTCATCAAAACTAGTTGCCGCTGGATCGCCATCAAAAGCTGCCTGAATATCGGTTTTCAAGTATTCATGAATTTTTGGCAATTGATCAATGAATTGAAGCGCAATTTGTTTGGCTTTTTCTTTACGAGCAAATTTTGGAGACTTCGCATATTTTGGATGATACAACAAAGCACGTGTTGTTTCATAAACCAGTAAAGAATATATTTTTTCAATATGGCCTCCAATTTCATATTTGTTCGCAAAATCCGAAATAATTTCGCGATCACCAAATAAAGCCGGAAATAAAGCTTGTTGCGCATTTTCAATGATTTCTACGATTTCCTGTGTATCCAATTGAGAAGTATGTTTATCTTTATAATTTTGATGTACATCATCTATGATATGTTGTACAATTCGTTCTATTTTATGATCCAATTCCATAAAGGTTTCTCCTTTGCTTTTAGAATTATACTATAATATGGCTTTTTTTTCTATTTTTCGTATAATAAAGATATGAAAAATGCGTATTTTTTTGATATGGATGGAACGCTCTATCATCGAAAATATCACGATGTTTCTTCTAAGACTTGTGAAATATTAAAGGAACTTCAAAAGAAAGGGCACATCGTTGGATTAAGCACTTCCCGATGTTTTCAGGAACTATCTTGTCTACCATCTTGTATAAGAACATTTCCATTTGATTTTAAAATCTTAGATGGAGGTTCTTTGATTTTAGATGCCCGGAATCAGATTTTATATCATTTTCCCATTCCTGTTTCTAAAATGAAAGAAATTGATCGATATTGTCAGGAAAATGAAATTGTATATCGATATTCTACAAAAGACGGAAATTATTGGGGAAGAATGCCAAAAATGAAGGATCATAAAATCTGGATGGATTTATATTTATGTACACCTGAATATAAAGAATATCAGGACGATGAAGTTTTAAATTTATTAATTATGTCAAATGAAGAATCCGTTAAAGCTTATATTTCGAATTTATTTTCAAATAAAGGCATGGTTCAATATCCAGATTGTTTAGAAATTCGAAATGATGGTTTGAATAAAGCAAAAGCAATTGAATTGGTTTGCCAACAAGAAAAAATTGATCATTTGATTTGTTTTGGTGACGGTGAAAACGACATGGAAATGATTCAAATTGCAGATACAGGAATTGCGATGGGAAATGCGATTCCTGTATTAAAAGAAATAGCGGATATCGTGATAGGAAATATAGAAACAGATCCTATTTATCATTATTTAACACAAGGAGGAAATTAAAATGGCATTTGTTTTAGAAAATGATGCAGCTCGTTTGGAGTGTATTGAACAAGGTGGAGAAATTCAATCTTTTTTTGATAAAGAAAAACAACAAGAATGTATGTACCAGGGAAATCAAGCCTGGACAGGAAAAAATCCTTCTTTATTTCCAATTATTGGAAATACAGCTTCTAAGTCTTATCAAATTCATGGTAAAACATATGCGATGAAAAACCATGGATTGATTCGTTATGCGACTTTAAAAGGAGAACAAAAAGAAAATTCCATTGTTTTTACTTACCAGGACAATGAAGAAACTTTGAAACAATATCCTTTTCATTTTCATTATGAAATTGAATATACATTAAATCAAAAAGAAATCACAATTGATTATCGAATTCAAAATACATCCAATGAAGATATGCCATTCACTTTTGGTTTGCATCCCGCTTTTCTAGTTCCACAAAAAGAAGGAGAAAAATTTGAAGACTATTCTATTGATTTTGAAGTTGAAGAAAACGCAAGTCAAATGTTATTTGATCCAAGTTTTGAAAAGAAAATTACTTATCAGGATGTTTGCTTGAAATCATGGAATTTATCAAGAGAAGATGTAGATTATTATAAAACAATCATCTATAAAAATTTAAAATCCAGTTATGTGACTTTATCTTATAAAGGACAACCAAGAATCAAAATGAGTATTGCTGGTTTCCCCTTATTGGCTTTGTGGACAATTGAAACGCCTTCTGATTTTATTTGCATTGAACCATGGTATGGGCATGCAGACTTTGAAAAAGGAATAGATGATTTCTATACAAGAGAAGGAACAATGATTTTAAAACCACAAGAAGTCTTTACAACAAGCTATACAATTGAGGCTTTATAATGATTCGTTTTGCGATACTTGGATTAGGATATATTAGTGCCAGAGTGGCCAAAGGCATTCAATGTTCAAAACAGGCACAACTTTATGCACTTTGTTCTCGTGATATACAAAAAGCCAAAGCACTTCAAGTTCAATATAATGCACAGAAAGCATATGATTCTTATGAAGAATTGTGTCAAGACAAAGATGTAGATGTGATTTATATTTGTACACCCAATCATCTTCATTTCGAACAAATAAAAATGTGTCTTCAACATAAGAAGAATGTTATTTGTGAAAAACCAATGATTTGTTGTCAAAAAGAATTGGATGCATTATATTTGATTGCTAATCAAAATCATTGCTTATTAATGGAAGCCAACAAAACATGGTTTACACCATTAAATCAAACCATATTCAATGCTTTACAGACCAATGAATATGGAAAAATCATTTCCATTCAAGCTAACTATAGCTATGATTGTAAAGACCAATATGACAAAGATAGCTGGGCTATGCATCCTGTATATGGAGGGTGTTCCTTTGATGTAGGTGTCTATCCTGTTTGTTTTTGTCATAAAATGGCAAATTCACAGATTCAAAGTATAGATGTTTCTTGTTTTCATTTTGATAATAATCCCGTTGATTTTTCAATGATGGCACAGATTCATTATGAAAATGGAATTATAGCTCAAGCTAATAGTTCCTGGCTTCATTATACAAAAGACAAAGGAAAAGCTGTTGTTGTGACAGACAAAGCTGTGATTGAAATTCCCGCTTTCTGGAAGAGTTCAAAAGCATTTATCGAAATGAATGGACGAAAAAGTGTTTTAGAAGTTGAAATGGAAAGCGATTTTAGTGGAGAAATTGATGCGTTTTGTGATAGTCTTTTAAATGGAAAGGGAAATGATTTGTTTTATCAAATTAGCACAGATATTTATCGTGTAATTGAAAAAGGAAATCAGTATCGAAAAAGTCTATGAGAAAATTTATATATAGAATTTTATTTTTAATTTGTTTAGGCATCTTTGGTTTTAGTGCTTATCAATTATTTGAAATTTATAATGTAAAAAATTCAGTAAATAAAGAAGTCAAGGAATTAGAGAGTACAATAAAAAAAGAAGATGAATCCTATGAAGTGGATTGGGCTTCTTTACAGGAGAAAAATCCAGATATCATTGCATGGATCATTATTCCAGATACAGATATTTCGTTTCCAATTGTTCAGGGAAGCGATAACTCTTATTATTTGAATCATACATATTTAAAAGAAGACAATCGTATGGGATCTATTTTCTTGAGTATGGACAATCAAAGAGATTTCTCAGATGTGAATTCCATAATTTATGGGCATTCGGTAGATACAGGTGGCATGTTTACGTCTTTAAAAGAATATAAAGACTTAGAATATTATCAGGAACACAATTATCTGTATTTATTAACACCTTCTCAGAATTATAAATGCGATGTAATTTGTTTTTCACAAGTAGAAGATGGATGTGATTATTATAATATCCATTTTAATATGGATGATATGATGAATACATATCTTCAAACGGCAACCCATTATACAAATGTAGAAAACGTAGAATCTGTCATTACTTTATCTACTTGTGACTTGGATTATGGAGCGCATTCTACAAAGCGTTTTGTTTTAGTGGCTTCTTTAAAAGCATACGATGGTAAAATAGTTGTGAACTAGACTGTGACAGACACAGTCTTTTTTTATGGATTCTTCAAAATTGACCAACTACTTTTTCCTTGATTTTCATAGTAAAAACATAGATAATAGAAAGGTATATGAAGATTTGTTTAGTGACTGGAGGAACTGGTGGTCATATTTATCCGGCCTTAGCTTTAGCGGATAAATGGAAACAGTTGTATCCAGATGTAGATATTTTATTTATTGGAAACGACGATCGAATGGAAGCGGATTTAATTCCTTCCTATGGATATCGTTTTTGGTCTTTACATACTTCTGGTTTAGTGGGAAATCTTTTTTCAAAAGGAAAAGCCATTTGTCAGTTGTTTTTTGCATACAAAAAAGCAAAGAAGTATTTAAAGAAGTTTAAGCCAGACTTGGTTATAGGATTTGGTGGTTATGTGAGTGCACCTGTGATTTTAGCTGCTCATTCTTTATCCATTCCTGTAACGATTCACGAACAAAATTCGATTGTTGGAAAAGCCAATCAATTGGTTATGAAAAAAGTGAATCGAATTTTTACGTGTTATGAAAAGTGTTCGGAAATATTTCCAAGAGAAAAGATTTCTTTATTGGGAAATCCTAGAGCAACTTTAGCTAAAGAAGCTTCATTTGATCAGAATTATTTTGAATCCATGGGATTGGATTTAAATAAAAAAACAATTTTGATTATGATGGGCTCTTTAGGCAGCAGCAGTATTAATCAGTTGATGAAAGAGTCTTTAAAAGGTTCTTTTGATTGTCTTCAGTTTTTATATGTTTGTGGAAAAAATAACGAAGACGATATGTCAGAATTGGAAAGAGAAAATGTACATGTTGTGAATTATGTCGATACTTTACGTATTTATTCGCATATTGATGGAATGATTTGTCGAGCTGGAGCCACTACTTTAGCTGAAATTACGGCTCTAGGTATTCCTTCGATTTTAATTCCAAGTCCATATGTTGCCGAAAATCATCAGTTTTATAATGCAAAAGCATTAGTGGATGTTCATGGTGCATATATGATCGAGGAAAAAGATTTAAATGCAGATACGTTACATAGAAATATTGTTTCTTTATTTGAAAATGAAAAAGAAATGGAACTGGTTTCTAAAGGGGCTAGAGCTTTGGGTAATCCCGATGCAGCCTATGATATAATTCGTGCATGTCTTCAATTAATTGGATGAGGTTAGTATGAACATAAAAGAAAAATTAAGTATATATGCGGATGTTTTAGAAAATGAACCGATGTCAAAACATACGACATATCGGATTGGAGGATGTGTTCGTTTTTATATTTATCCTAAGAATTTGATTTCATTAATGCGTGTTCTTCATATTTTAAAAGAAGAAAAAATGGCATATGAAATCATGGGACGTGGTTCCAATGTATTATGGAGTGATAACTTTTTTGAAGGAGCCGTTATTAATTTAGATCGTTATATGAATGAATCATATATTGAACCCGATGGAACGATTGTATGTCAAGCTGGTTGTTCTATTATTAATTTAGCAGTTGAAGCAGCAAATCATTCTTTAACAGGACTTGAATTTGCTACTGGGATTCCAGGATCCATTGGTGGAGGCATCTACATGAATGCAGGTGCTTATAAATCAGATTTTTCCAATATTCTGGATTCTGTTATGGTTTTAGTGGATGATCAGATTGTCTGGATGAAAAAAGATGATTTGATGTTTGGTTATCGGAAATCGAGTTTTCAATCACATCCAAATTGGGTCATTCTAGCCGCTCGTTTAAAATGTAAAAAAGGAAATAAAGAAGAAATTCTTTCATTAATGGATTCAAGACGAGAACGTCGCCTTGCGAGTCAACCATTGGATAAACCATGTGCAGGAAGTGTTTTTCGAAATCCAGAAAGCATACCAGCATGGAAACTTGTGGATGAATTAGGTCTTCGTGGCTACCAGATTGGTGGGGCTCAGGTTTCATTAAAACACAGTAATTTCATCATCAATGCCAATGGTCAAGCAAGTGCAAAAGATGTAAGAGAATTAATTGCTTTGATTCAGAGTCTGGCAAAAGAAAAATATGATTTAGATTTAATTACGGAAGTGGAGCATTTCCATTGTGAATAAATCCAAAAGAAAAAAACGTTCTTTTTCTTTGAAATCCATTACCATTCTTTGTGCCATTCTTTTTATGTTTTTTAGTTTTCTTTTATATTGTATAAGCGATGATTCCAAAACACATGTTTTAGCATGTGAAGGAAATTATTTTTATACCGATGCACAAATATATGAAAAAGCACATGTTTCTTTGAATACTCGCTTGTACTTGATGCCTGGTTTTTTAATGGAAAATCAAGTAAAGAATTTGGATTTAATTGAATCTGTAAATGTCACAAAAAAAGAAAATAGTATTGTGATTCATATAAAAGAAAAAATGGCTGTTGGTTATTATATAGAAGATTCTAAATATTATATTTTAACAATTGATAACGAATCTATTGAATTAGATTCCCAATATAAATCAAATTTAATTCATCTTCCTTTAATTAGTGATTTATCTAAATCACAAAGAAAATCTTTATGTGAAGAACTTAAAAAAGTAGAAGATGATATCACTTATGAATTAATTGAAAAAATATCACAAATTGTTCCGTTTTCTTCTTCTTATGATGAAAATATGATTCGATTGATTATGCGAGATGGAAATTCCATTTATTCAAGTTTTGATAGTTTATCTATGTTAACAAAATATTCTCTTGTTTTAACGCAATTAAAAGGAACATCAGCTTGTTTATTATTGGATTTAGAACACAATGCGATTGATAAAATTAGTTGTACGGATATCACAACCAATCGAAAAGAATTACAAACGCAAATTGATGCTTGTCAAGAAGATGGAAAAACATGGGATTATGATTCGTCTTCGTGTGTGGAAACAGAAGAAGAAAACAAAGAAGAAACAATAGAGAAAGAACCCAATCAGGATTTGTCGTATTTAGATTCGATACAGGATTGGCAATACGATGCAAATTCGGGTTGGTATTATTCGGAATCAACTGGATATTATTATAGTCAATTTTCAAATGAATATTTTGAGTGGGATGATGCCAGTGCTTCATTTGTGAAAATTGAAGAGCCATAAGTGTTTTATTGTTTAATACAATTTTATAAGGTATAATACAAAAGAATAGGAGGAAGTATATGCCAATTAATAAATCAACAGAATATGGAAATATTTCAATTTCCTTAGATGCCATTGCCAGCTTAGCTGGAGGTGCCATTACAGAGTGTTACGGCGTTGTAGGTATGGCCAGTCAAAAAAGTGTTCGCGATGGATGGGCAGAATTATTAAAAAAAGAAAATTATTCTCGTGGTGTTGTTGTTTCAAACCAGGAAGATGGTCTTGTATTGGATTTATATATTATTGCGCTTCAGGGAATTAAATTAAGTGAAGTTGTTTTAGAAGCACAGAAACGTGTAAAATATGAAATTGAAAAAGTATTAGAAGTAAAATGTAAAGAAGTAAACATCTGTGTTCAAGGTGTGCGTCTTTTGAAATAGGAGAAAATATGGAAAGAATAGATGGACAGTTATTAAAGCAGATGTTAGAAAGCGGAATGAATAATTTAAATAATCATTGTGCTTTAGTCGATGCTTTAAATGTATTTCCTGTTCCAGATGGAGATACAGGAACCAATATGTATTTAACGGTTTCAAATGGAGTCAATGCAGCTTTAAAAGAAGAAGCCAATCATGTTGGAAAAATATTAAAAACGCTTTCTCGTGGTTTATTAATGGGAGCACGAGGAAATTCTGGGGTTATTACGTCTCAGATTTTTAGAGGAATTTATCAAGATTTACAAGACAAAGAAACCATTGATGCGTCTCAATTAGCGCATGCCTTTGTGAATGGATCTCGTATTGCTTATAAAGCTGTTATGCGACCGGTAGAAGGAACCATTTTAACAGTAGTTCGTGAAGCCGCAGATTATACATATGCCTATGTCATTACCAATGAAATCAAAGACTGTTCTTTGGTGATGGATAAAATGGTTGAAGAATGCAATGAATCTTTAAATCGTACACCAGATTTATTGCCTGTTTTAAAAGAAGTTGGGGTAGTGGATTCAGGTGGAAAAGGATTAACCATTATTTTTGAAGGAATGGCTTTAGCTTTAAAAGGAAACGTTGTTTCTTTAGAAAAGAATGAAGAATCTGTAGATGCATCGCAAACAAAAGTAGAAGGTACAGAAGAAGAATTTGGATTCTGTACAGAATTTATTTTGAAATTATCAGAAACGGGAATGCGTCATTTCAGTGAATCTGATTTTCAAAATGAATTAGCAACGATTGGTAATTCAATTGTCTGTGTACAAGACGATGATTTAGTAAAAGTTCATGTTCATACCTTAGAGCCTTTTACAGCCATTAAAATGGGAAAACGAAGAGGTCGTTTCTTAAAATTAAAAGTCGAAAATATGCAGATGCAACACGATAATATTTTAGAAGAACAAGAAGAAACTGTTTCTGTAGAATATAAAAAATATGGCATTATTACAGTGGCACCAGGAAGTGGTATTGGAGATATTTTCAAAGAATTAAGAGCGGATATTGTTGTTGGTGGTGGACAAACAATGAATCCGAGTACAGAAGACTTTGTGGCAGCTATTCAAAAATTAAATTGCGAACACATTATCATTTTACCAAATAATTCCAATATTGTGATGGCAGCCAATCAAGCTGCTCAAGTGTGTGAAGACAAAGATATTCATGTTCTTCCTGCTAAAACCATTCCACAAGGAATTTCAGCTTGTGTGATGTTTAATCCGGAAGTGGAAATTGATGAAAACTTAGCGGACATGCAGGAAGCCATTGAAAATGTAAAATCTGGTGAAGTAACATATGCCATTAAGGATACTACTTATGAAGGAATGGAAATTAAAAAAGATGAGTTCATGGGTATTTTCAATCGTGAAATTGTTTTATCAAAACCAGATTGTATGCAGGCAACCAAGGCTTTATTGGATCAAATGCTGGATGAAGACAGTGAACTGGTAACTTTAATTTATGGTCAGGATACGACTTTAGAATTAGCTGAAGAAATTGGCTCATATATTGAAGAAAACAGTGATGCTGAAGTAGAAATTTATCAGGGAAATCAGCCTGTTTATCCTTTTATTATCGGAGTAGAGTAATCTACTCTTTTTTTGATAAAAAAAACAATCACGAAGATTGTTTATGAATTTGATCCACAATTCCTTTTGATATTGAATAACAAATCTTTTTTTGTGTTAACCACGATTGAAGCATTAAACATTCTTTTTCATTGGATAAATAACCAACTTCAAATAAAATAGAAGGAATATTTAACTGATCGACAACATATAATGGATAATTTAAAGTACTTTCTATTCCATTATTTGAAGAATAATGAAACTTTAATAAGTTATCGCTAATGGCCTGACATATTTTTCGAGACGTTGAATCACCGTTTTTAATATAGAAACAATAACCAGACATATTAGAATCTGCATTTGAATTCAAATGAATGGATAAAAAGTAATTCGCTTGCTGACCAATTTGAACTCGACTTTCTAAATCCTGGGATTCATTGGAAGGCCAGGAAACCAAATCACTGTCGCGAGTATAAATTACTTGAATACTTGGATCCATTTGCTGAATCATTCGACCTGTTTGTAAAGCCAATTCCAATGTAATATCTTTTTCATAGCTTCCATCTACGCCAATGGCCCCACTATCATATCCACCATGTCCTGCATCAATACAAATCGTGGTTGAGATTTCTTGTTGGATAGGAGAAATGAATTGGATGAGAGAATATCCAAATGAGGCTACAAATCCAATAGAAAAAATAAGAGAAACTATTATTATTGATTTTTTCATATGGATATTTTATCAAATTTTATGTTTGAATACAAAAATAATGAGATTAAGCGCTTACACGATTTGTCAAATTGAAATGAGTTTGATATAGTAAAACTAGTTTTATTTGGAGGTAGTACATGATTTATATTACCGGAGATACGCATGGAGCGTTTGATATTCATAAAATCAATCCCGATGAATTTATTCCCGGACAAACAATGACAAACAAAGATTATGTTATTATTTGTGGTGATTTTGGTTGTATATGGGATGGAGGAAGTAATGATGCATTTTGGCTAAAATGGTTGTCTTCTTTACCTTGGAATGTATTATTTATTGATGGAAATCATGAAAATTTTGATGTCCTTGATTCATATCCTGTCGTGGATTGGCACAATGGAAAAGCACATCGCATTCGTCATAATATCTATCATTTAATGCGAGGTGAAATATATTCCATTGATGGTCATTCTTTTTTTGTCTTTGGTGGAGGCTATTCTCATGATTTTGAATTAAGAGAAGAAAAGAAAACGTGGTGGAAAGAAGAGATGCCTACGCAGGAAGAATTTGTTAATGCACAGAAAAATTTAGAAAAAGTCAATTATCAAGTGGATTATGTTCTTTCTCATGATATTTTTTCCAGTCATCCATTGTCACAAAAATATAAAATTCAAATGAATCACTATGGAAAAGAATATTTAAATATTCAAACAATTCTAGAAACCATTCGACAAAAACTACAATATATGTGCTGGTTTCATGGACACTATCATGTAGATGAAATAACATATATTGATAATAAACCTTGTATTACTTTATTTGATCGTGTTTTATTATTAGATGAATTAGAAAATGAAATGAAAACATTAAAAAAAAGTCTCAAATGAGACTTTTTTTAATTATTTAGCAGAAACTTCTGCATTTCCATAGCTATTTCCTTCATTGAAGTTACGAGCATTTTCCATTGTAACAACGGCAATTGCTTGCAAAGCTTCACGTGTGAAGAAAGCCTGGTGTGATGTTAAAACAACTTGAGGGAACATTAATAAACGTCCTGTAATATCGTCTGTGATAGCTTCATCGGAACGATCTGTATAAACGTTAGCATCTTCTCCTTCATATACGTCTAAAGCAACCGCATGGAATTTACCCTGTTTTAAAGCTGCAATCAACGCTTCTGCATCAACTAAAGGGCCACGAGATGTATTGACTAACATAACTGTGTCTTTCATCATATCAATGGCTTCTTTGTCGATTAAATGATATGTACTAGGGAATAAAGGTGCATGTAATGAAATTAAATCGGATTTTTGAAGCAATTCTTCTTTTGTGACATAAGTCAACAATCCAGATTCTTCCAATGCTTTATTTGGGAAAGCGTCCCATCCTAAAACAGTCATTCCATATCCTTTACAAATATTGGCCATGCAAACACCAATACGACCTGTACCCATAATACCAGCCACTTTGTTATGTAAATCCAATCCTAATAATCCAGATAAAGCAAAGTTGTTGTCTTTCACTTTATTATGTGCTTTGTGCAAACGACGATTGGCTTCTTGTAAAATAGCCATAGCATGTTCAGCTACTGCATATGGAGAATAAGCAGGAACACGTAATACAGTGATTCCACATTCTTTAGCAGCTTGTAAATCAACATTGTTGAAACCAGCACAACGAAGAAGAATTAAACGTACACCGCATTCATGTAATGTTTCCACAACTTCTCTTGGACATTCATCGTTTACGAAAATACAAACGGCATCGTATCCATTGGCTAAAGAAGCCGTTTCAGGAGTAAGACGGGCATTAAAATATTTAATGTCTGAGTTATAAGTTCCTTCTCCTTTGTCTTTTACTAATTCGCTGAAGAAAATTCGATCATAGTCTTTTGTTCCAAAGAAAGCAATTTTTAAAACTTTTACAGGTTTCTTTTCTTCAAAAGCACCGTTGTGCAATAAATCATAAATTGTTTGAGCAGCTTGTTCTTCATCATCGCCTTCAATAGTGATTGTTAATTTATCATCTTTTTTAGCGGCTAATTTTAAGATTTGCAGAACATTGACACCATCAGCTGTCTGACCGTCTTTTTCAATAATTACACTACTCTTGAAATCAACGCAAGTCTGAGCCAGTAAAGCAGCTGGACGCGCATGAATTCCTAATGGATTGACTACAATATAAGTTAGTTCTTTCATTCTTTCATATCCTCCTATGAAATATTAACTAAAAATATTATAGTGCAATTTTTTAATAAATTAAACCCCTTTCAAAATCAATTCAAAAAAAAAGAAACATTATAGTTTCTTTCAGACTGTTGACAAAGTAATAGTCGACAGTCTTTTTTTTATTTGATAGA
>NZ_JBJEEY010000050.1:0-13461 GCF_051873555.1 Floccifex sp.
TAAAGGACATACATTTACTTATAGAAATCAGAAAGCATTTCAACGCATTTACGTTTTAATTCCATTTGTGGATGAACATAAATATTCATTGTTATTGATACATTAGAGTGTCCAAGTAATTCGCTTAATGATTTATAATCGCATCCACATTCAATACAACGTGTTGCAAATGTGTGTCTAAGTGCATGGAATGTCAAATGTGGCAATTCAAGTTGTTTAAGTAATTTGTTATAGTAAAGCCTATACTTATTTGGTTCTATGTGTTTATCTCTGTTGGTTAATATGTAATGGTCATCTTGACCTTGTAATAAATTGGCATATTGCATTATCCATGAATTTAATGGAATGGTACGTAAGCTAGAACGTGTCTTTGGTGGTGTTATATTCAACTTTGATCCGTCTTCTTTTGTATATGTACGAATCATTGTTTTATTAATATTTAAAAGTTTTGAAGAAAGGTTTATGTCACTCCATTTAAGAGCACATAATTCTCCAATTCTAATTCCAGTATGTATGCATAATAAAATGCCAAAATTTTTATGATTTATATTTGACTGGAGGTAATTGATTAATGTTATTTGATTATCCTTATCAAAAATTTCGACCTCCTTAGGGTTTTCGTATGGAAGTACTATTTTAAAATTATGATTGATTGTCAGTTTAAGAACAGTAATTATGTCTTTTGCATATTTATGTGATATGCCACCTTTTTTATCTACTCTTCCATGATCAATCTGATTTAAAATAAAATTTTGAAGAATTTCTTCATTTAATTTATCCATTTCATAATTCCCAATGTTTGGAATAATTTGATTATGGATGATGTTAAAATAATTTGTATATGTTGAATATTTCAAATATATTTTTTGATTGTTTAACCAATCTTTTAAATATTGTTTATATAGCATAAGGTTTCCTCCTTGTGCTTTTTATTTTATCTAAAGGAGAAAAAAATGGAAAATGAAGTATTAATCACAGATATATCTAAAGATATAAATATTGGTTCAATAACAATTAGTCTTGTAAATGAATGCATTCAAATGATTAATGATTTGCTAAATATCACTTTTTTATTTGACGGTGATATTAGCGATTTATATTCAAATTTTAATGATACTGAAGAAATTATTTATGGAGATGAAACATATAGTGGTTTTACTATTATCAAAGAATTTGGATTTAAATACGATAATGAGAACAAAAAAATTTATAGAGTAGTTCTTGTACAGCCAGAAAAAGAATATGAATTACCAAATGATATTTTATATGCGATTGATTTTGCGGTTGAAAATATGGACGATGAACAGGCTTTAAATTGTTTTTCTATTTTCCCTTTATGGGAAGAAGGTATTACATATTCTGAAGGAAATAGAGTCCAATACAATGACAAATTATATAAAGTTTTACAAAATCATATTTCTCAAAACGATTGGACTCCTGATACAGCTTCTTCATTATTCGTTGAAATTTCAGATCCAAATATAGAATATCCTGAATTCGTTCAGCCAACTGGTTCACATGATGCTTATAGTCAAGGTTCAAAGATTACATTTGAAGGTATTAAGTATGTTTCTTTGATTGACAACAATGTTTGGTCTCCGATTTCATATCCTAGTGGATGGGAAGAAGTAGTTTAAAAGAAAGTAGGTTTATTATGAAAAACAATATTTTTGATTTTGTTGACTCTTACAACACAGTTGTAGGAGCAATCATTGCTTTTTTAACAATGATTTTTGGTGAACACTGGTATTTATTTGCTTTGTTTTTATTATTGAATGTAATTGATTGGTTGACTGGATGGATGAAATCAAACATTAATCACAAGACAAATTCAAACAAAGGATGGACTGGCGTTCTAAAGAAATTAGGATACTGGATCATGATCATTTTTGCTTTTGCGATTGCAGCAGGCTTAATTGAAATTGGAAATACAATCGGAGTTGATTTGGGTATCACAACTATTTTAGGATGGTTCGTACTTGCGTCATTAATTGTAAATGAAGCCAGATCCATTGTAGAAAACTTTGTTGAAGCTGGTTATGATGTACCTAAAATTTTGACAAACGGATTAGAAATTGCGGATAAGATGATTAATAAAGACAATGTGGAGTAAATGTATGGCATGTAAGACAAAGAAAAAAGGCGGGAAAAAAGGTAAGTAGAAAAGAGGTTACGAAATGAAACCGAATACTAAATATTTAGATGAAAATGGCTATGAATTTTTTATGATGCCATTTTCCAAAATGAATATCACTCAGGGATCAAATACATGGAGCCACAGTGGTGTCATGGCGATTGATGTAACCAATGGTGATGGTTCAAAGGCTCCATATTATTCACCATGTACATGTAAGTGTATCGCTACCTATCCACAGAGTGGCCAGGCAGTATGGGTATCGACTAATAAGGTACATTTTGCCAATGGTAATATCAATTATGTTGTATTTGTTACAGCACATGATGAGTCATTCAATGCCTATGTTGGCATGACAATTCCACAGGGAAGTCAGATTGCCAATATGGGTAATAAAGGTGTTGGAACTGGAACGCATGCTCATTTTCAGGTTGGTGTAGGATATCCAAACACATGGGGCATTGTTAAAGGATACTTCACATTGAGTGGTGTTAGATACCCTGTTTATGGGTTCCAATACGAACCATACGATATTGACGACTTATGTTTTATCAATGACACGACTATCATAGGCGGAAGTGGAAACTGGAAAAAATGTACTCCAGTATCAAATGTGAATCAAGCACCATCTGTTCCAACATCATCTGAAGAAATTGATCAGATTCTGCATGTCGGAAGCTATGTAACTTCTGGTCCAATGAAAATTGGTAATCAAGGTCTTAAAACTATTAATGGAAGTTTATGTTGTTATCTTGCTGAAATAGGAGGATGGTTTCCAATTGAATATGTATCGGAATATGATGCCAGTGATGGCAAAAAGGATAACTACCTTGCCAACACCAATGCTAGAGTATATATCGACAGAGTCAGAGTCGATTCTATCAAAAATGGACTGGCACAGATCCATGGTATATGGGTAAAGGCCGGGCCACTTGTAGAGGTTAAATAATGACTAAAATTGAAGGAACTACGATATCAATAACTAGAGGAGATACATTAAATGTTTCCATTAATCTAACATATCAAGATGGAAGTCAGTATGTAAAACATGAAGGTGATACAATACGATTTGCAATGAAAAAAAATTATACTGATGATGTATGCATACTTAAAAAGGATATTCCAGTTGATACAATGGTTTTGAGACTTGAATCAGAAGAAACAAAAAACTTAGAAATGGGAACTACATATGTATACGATATTCAATTGACTATGTACGATGGTACAGTTAATACTTTCATTGATAAAGGGAAATTAAAAATTACAGAAGAAGTGGACTAATGAATATAAATAATAATCTAAAAGTTAAAATAAATGATGAAAATAAAATTGAATCAAGTATATCGAATTGTTATTTAGGATGTATTTTGAATAATGAATATATCCAATGTGAATTAAGAACTGATGATATTATTGATGTATCAATTATATCTAATAAAATGGATTCATCATTATCAATAGGACAATCTGATTTTGATATTTATAAAGGGGATACAATTGTATCTCCTAAAGCATTTGAAAACCAGATACTTAATACTAAATCAAAACTTTTAAAAGAAGATATTACGGTTCTTAAAGTTCCTTATTATGAAGTGTCAAATAATAATGGAAATACTGTGTATATTGCTAGTGAGGTGATATGATGGCGATAAATAAAATTATATATGGAGGCAACACACTTATTGACCTTACATCTGATACAGCTGATGAGTCAACTGTTATTAAGGGTGCAACTTTCCATAAATCAGATGGAACAAAGTCAACTGGTACATGCACATATGATTCAGATACAAGCGATGCAACTGTACAGGTTGCAGAAATGTTAATCAATAAAACGGCTTATGCACGTGGCTCTAAAATGACTGGTACAATGCCTAATAATGGGGCAATTACTGGAGAAATATCGAATCTTAATGATTACACAATTCCACAAGGATATCACGATGGAAGCGGAACAGTTGGGATTTCAATTTCAGATAAAAGTAAACTTATTGCTGGAAACATTAAAAGTGGAATAACAATATTAGGTGTAGAAGGTTCTTATACTGGATCGTCAATTAATTCGCAATCTAAAACAGTAACTCCATCTACTTTATCACAGACAATTCAACCAGATAGCGGGTATGATTACTTATCCAGTGTTACGGTAAATCCAATTCCTTATTCTGAATCAGCAAATTCTGCTGGTGGAACGACTGTTACGATTGGGTAAATAAAATGAGTGTAAATAAAGTTATATATGGTACTGATGTACTAATTGATTTAACAAGTGATACAGTAACACCTAATGCATTATTAAACGGGTTCACCGCCCATGATAAAAGTGGAAATATTATTAATGGAACATTGGAACAGAGTGGTGTAAGTTCAAAGAATGTACAATTTTATAAAGGTATAGGATACGTAAGAGCAACATCATATACATCAACTGATGTATCTATTACGGTTGAAAAAAGTGGAACATACAACATTA
This sequence comes from Floccifex sp., assembly GCF_051873555.1. Lineage (GTDB taxonomy): Bacteria > Bacillota_I > Bacilli_A > Erysipelotrichales > Erysipelotrichaceae > Floccifex. The sequence continues at coordinate 4,608 of NZ_JBJEEY010000050.1, forward strand.
GTTGGATAGGATTCAGGCAAAGCACAGGCGGGACAAATGGCTCGCAATTGTATATAAATGGTTCGGCTTATGGAAGTTCCAATACTTCATTTACAAGTTCATATTCTCAATCTAATACATTATCAAATGTTTCATTAAATGAAGGGGATGTTATTGTCGTACGTGCTAGATCAAGAAGTACAAGTTATTACATGTTTGTAGGTGGTCTTATTATAGAAGAGGTTTAAATGATTGAATTTGATATTATTTTTGAAAAACATTGCAAAAACTGCATACATAATGAATTTGATCATTGGTGTAATGTATATGATTGCAATCCGTTTAAAGCACTATCTATTTGTAAAACTTTCAATTTTGAGTTAGAAAAAGAGAAAGAAGATTAAAATTTATTTTGACATAATGCCGGCTATAAAAGCTGGCATTTTTTTTATTTTATAATTCATAAAAAATTCATAATATTTACATAAAATTAAAAAAAGTAACATAAAATAATATCATTTATGTACTGTTTTCATACATTTTTAATTAAAAATTATATGAAAAAGCTTTGTGAATATTTCTCCTCACCTCCACCAAGTAAAAAATAAAAGTGTCAAAAATGCTTTAAATAAAGCAAATTTGGCACTTTTTTTGATTTTAAAATTATCGTCTGACTAACAATTTGACTAACATTTTGAAAAAAATGAAGATTTTAGACCTCAAAAGCAATAAAAAATAGGCATTATTTAATGCCTAAATTACTACGAGCAATATCTAATTGTTCTTCAATCTTTTCCTTATATTTTTCTAAATCAAGAATGAATGAATCCATTTCACCATTTAACATATCTAATAGTGGTTTAACAGCTATTTCGAACAAATCATCGTTTATATTTCGTAATCCATTCATAATTCTATTTTTATATGAAACATCTAATAAATCTGGATATAGATCATTTTGATATATTTCAATAGCTTGTTTGATGTATTCTAATGAACTGTTCATATGGTGTATTGGAATTGCCAAATAGCTTAATTGCAACAAATCCACAACCTTTTCCTTGTATTTACACAATTCTTTAAAGTCATTTTTATTTAAATCATTTAATACTTTGCTTTTATATGAAATTGTAACCGCAACAGCATCTGTAAATCCTTCTTTATATGATTTCCAATCACTAGCAGGAATAATACGATCACCATTTAATGAATCAAAGATATGGTTACGAATATCAAGCTGATTGATATTTTTTATGCCAATTTCATAAAATATCATTTCTAATTCATCAAGAGGTGTACCAATTAACTGAGTGTTTTGATCTGCAGAAGTGATATTTTTCAATCTTGGACCTTCTTGAGCTTCTCTCACAACATCATAAATTTGGAGAGCCATATTTACCTTTGTATCAGTATTGCTTTTTTCAAAAGTGAAATTAGCAGCCTTGATAGCAGACTTAAAACTTTGATTTAGATTATGTTCTTCAATTTTAGTTCCAGCTAAGTCAGACAATGATTCTATTAGATTAACCGCATTCCCTTTGGAATCAAAGGGTTCACCAGTAAAGTATTCTACCGGCAAATCAAAATAATCTGCAATTTTTTGAATTGTAGCCTTTGATGGGGTTAATTTTCCAGATATATATTGCTGTACTGTAACTCGATTTAATTCTATTTCTTTAGAGAATTGAGTAACTGTAAGGTTATTATCAGCAATTATTTTTTTTAATGCATCACCATTGAATTGGGTGTTCTTATAACTTGCCATGCTCTAATTATACATGATTTTAATACATATGTTTTAAAAAAGTATTATTTTAATTTGACAAGCCCTACAAAACACCCTACAATATGTGTAGGGAAAAATGTAGTGTAAGGAGGTATTGTTTATGTCTTATTCAAAAAAAGCAGAACTACTAGAAAAACCTTATTTGCATCTAACAGATGCTAGACAGATCTTAGGAGTTGCATATCCTAAATTCAAACCAATGTGGGAACAGATGATTAAAGATTTAGAAAAAGAATCTGGACAACGATTGGGACAATGGAATTGGGGCATCCCAACAGAGATGATCTGTAATTATTTCAGAATTGATGTTGAACGCTACAAAGAGTTAGCAAAGAAAGAAAAAATCGATGCATAATTGGCGTTATACATCGATAAAAAAAGAAGTGCCAGTTGACACAACTTCCACAGAGTTATTATTGCATAGATTTGGCGATTTGGCAATGAGACGGGCACTCTCTTTTTACTATGGAAAGGAGTGTTTTTATTATGAGTCAAAACATTAAAGTTGATATACGAAAGACGAAGGGATATACCCTTATTTGGCAAGAGATGAATCAAGATCTTAGATTAAAGAATAAAGATGTAGGATTATTAGTCCGATTATTAAGTTTACCACCAGATTGGCGATTCAGTGAAACAGGTTTATGTAAAAGATTTGATATTGGGAAACATGAATTGAGAACTGAATTAGAAAAACTAGAATATTGTGGATATTTGACTAGAGTCCAAACTAGAGATGAAAGTGGAAGATTTTCTGGATCGAATTGGATTATCTATGATGTACCACAAAATAATAATGCTTTACCGTTGTCCGATTTTCAGACATCGGAAAAACCAGTGACGGAAAACCAGACACAATTAAATACTAAAGAATTAAATACTAAGAAATTAAATAATCTCTCTCAAAAAAAGCAATCATTTTACTGTACATTAAAACAGACCTCGGAAGGGTTAATTGATGAATATTGTTATAATTGTTACTTAATCAACAAATGTCCATTTGAAACAAGAATGTTAATGGAAACTGAATGTTTAGATCCTTATAATTTATCGGATGATGAGAATAGCTATCTAATGGAAACTGTTTTCTTTAGAAATCGTGTTTATGACATTACCCAACGTTTAAAAAACGGTATTTGCTTGGATAGTGAGAAACAATACTTCGGGATAGTGGAGGATTGTAATGGCAGTAAGCAAGAATGAAAACGGTAATGGATGGAAAATCCAATGTCGTAATCCAAGTACGGGTAAATTAACTACTATTCGAAGAAATCCTAAAACAGGGAAGAATTTCCAAACAAAAAAAGAAGCAAAGGATTTTGAGAGTTATTATCAAAAAAATCAAATAAATTTATCTGTGAAGATGGATGAATTATTTGAACACTATTTAAAAGATTATTTGGCATTGAAACCTTCTTCTTCTGCCAAAAATGTTGAATCTTGGTACAAGAATCATATTCAACCTGCTATTGGTAAAAGAAAGGTAGTGACTCTTAAAATCCAAGACTTGGAAGATTTAGCAGTTAAAATGTTAAAGAATGGATATTCTATCAATTACATCAATAAAATGACAACAAATATTAATACAATCTGTAACTGGGGTGTAGCACATAGTTTTCTTGACCGCAACCCCGTTACGGGTTACAAACCTTTAAAGAAAATTAAAACATCTGATCAATTGCTCTATTGGACACCAGAAGAATTTAATCTCATTTTAAACGCAATTCCAAAACGATATAAAGACAGTGATGCCACTTATATTCGCTTCTTTATTCTCTTTGGTTATTTAACCGGAATTCGTAAAGGTGAGCAACGTGCTTTAAAATGGGAGAACATAGATTTTATTCGAAATATTATTCATATTGATTATCATGTCAATGAAGACGGAGAAAGAGTTCGTGGAAGAAAGAATGGTAATGGTTATTCTATTGTAATGGATTCGGCTGTTAGAGAATTGCTAGATGAAATTCATGAATATATGAAACCAATCCATGGATATAGTCGAAAAGCATATGTATTTCCTTCAATGAAAAAAGGAATGAATGAGCCATTGGGAACATATACCCCAACTCGATGGATCTTAGAACTCGCAAAGTATTGTGATTTGCCCAATATAACGTACCATGGCTTGAGACATTCAGCGTGTTCTTACTGGACATCTGTTGTAGGGCTGACTCCATATGAAGTAGCAGATAAATTAGGGGATACTGTAAAAATTGTCCTTGAAGTATATGCGGATTTCTTCCATGAACAAAAGACGATGGCAGCCAATAAGATTGATCGACATAAAGATAAATTAATGAGTATTTTAAATGAAAACAGAGAGGAAGAATTAGAAAATGGAAACAATGACGGAATTGGAAAGAAAACAACTAAAGAAACTTCAAGCTAAAGCTAAAAGAGTGTCCAGACAACAAAAAGAATTTCTTGAATATGCTGATGAGCATAAAGATGAATTACTAAAGCGTTGGAATTTGTCTATAAAAAAAGAAATTAGTTTGTCAGAAAGTCTAAGCAATGAATTGTCTAACAAATTAAATACTATTGCTGATATTTACGGAACAAATGTTAATTCTTTATTGGATTATATTTCAACAGATAAGCAAGTCAATTATTTTAAAAGATATGGTCCTAAGGAAGAATTTAAAAATGAACAAAGTGAGTAAAGTATAGCCCACTATACTTTACAGTCATAAAGTGTGGGTCCCTAAGCTTTTACCAGCTTAATCAAGGCCAAGTTTCACTTGACGACTCGTACACGCAACGAGGGTGCGAATATGTCTTCGACAATTTTAGCTGAGGACACGTGACAAAATCACGACAACATTCGTTGCTTTCGTTGCATTTTTTTGATGATAGGAGGTTAAGTGAATGCAGTTTAATGATCATCAAGAAAAATACAAATTATCAGATGTTCGTGGAATCCATGGAGAACAATTCCGTGAATTGAAATCATACAAAAATAACGTGGATCCACAACGTACACATATGAATCAAATTTACATCTTTAATCCGGATATGGATTCTGGAAATTGGAATAAACGGATTAATGAATGTAAAAAGATTCACCAAAAGACAACAGGAAAGGCTTTAAGAAAAGATGCAGTTGTCTTTATTTCAGATGTAGCGGCAGTACCAAAGGAATGGCCAAAACAGCTAATACTTGATTATTTTTCTGAACGTAATGATTTCATGACCAGGTTTCTTTTGAATCATGGTGTTGAAAGAGAATATCTTCTTTCCAGTGTAGTACATATGGACGAAGATGAACCCCATCAAACTATTGTTTATATGCCATTTAAAGATGGAAAATTTCAGGCAAAGAATATCATGAATAAGATTATGTTGAAACAGCTTCAATCAGAAGGATGGGCATTTTATAAAGATTTTGAATCAAGACATCCGGAAATCAAGGAATATATATTAGAACCTTATATTGAAGGGAACAATGAAACAAAGTCTAAGAAGAAACATTTAAAGGAATTAGATTATAAAATCGGAAAAGATAAAGAAAAATTAGAACAAATTCAAAAAGAGGTTTCTCAGAAGCAAAATGAGCTTGATTTGGTGGACGAACAGATTCTAAATAATCCAATCAAAGAATTCACAGAAAATAAAGAAATCAAGGCTATTGTAGAAAATCTAAAAGAAGATTTTAGAAAAGTGAATAATCACACAGATTATATTACTGAAAATGATTTAAACGTTTTTATTCCTTCTTTTGATGATAATTGGCTTGAGAAAAATGTTGAAGTTGTAGAAGCAAAAAAAGACTTATTTGGAAATGAAAAGCAACCAGCTTATATCAAAATTTCAAAAGATGAATGGGAAATCAAAAAGGCACATAAAGAAAGTGATAACAGATCGTTTCATAAATTAGAAAATATGTTTGGTTCCTTAAAGTCAAAATACATCCAATTAAAGGAAAGATACAATGAGTTATCAAATAAAATCATTAGGAAGGTTAAAATTATTGAAAATAGTATTGCTGGATTGAGAAAATTACCTGTTTTCAGCAAATGGCAGGATATAAACAACAACAAACAAATGGTTCAATCTTTAAATGATGAATTGAATAATTCAAATCAAAGTATTCAACAATTAAGCAATGCTCTAAACAATGAAAAATGGTATCACAATTTTTATAATCATGTATTGGTACTATTATCTAGATCCAAGACAAAAGATGGCAGTAATGCTTTAGAAGAAGTCTTAAAAGATTATGATGAAAATACACAAGATTTGATTTTGGATGATCTTGAAACGATATTGCCTAAAAATTATAGAACTATCATCTACTACAATGGAAAACAAGGCTATGGATGGTATGTTTCTAAAGATGAGGGAGGACAATACCTCGGAAAGAAAAAAGAACTTGAACAATTACAACGACAATATCCTAATGCATCATTTCATGATCCATATAATTTGGTGTTTGATAGAGGGGAAAGATAAGTAATTTGCATGGCAGTGATGCCTTGTATTTTTAATTGAATGATGTAGAATATTTGCATTTTTTCTGTGTTCTTTTTCGTATTAAATACGAAAATCTGTTTAATTGTAGAATATCTAAAGCGATTTTTTGTTGTAAATAGATATGTTAACAATGATGAAAGTGGTGTAGCAATTTTATCGAGTGCACAGGAACTTGATATAAGGATAAATGGTAGATGAAAAGCTGTTCAACTTGGAATTTAAAAGACAAAAGTAAGAACGAGACAGCAAATTAAGACATTTTAAAAGTAATAGGATTCGTGAATTATTCCAAAAAGGTTTTTGTATAATGAAATCCAATATCTTTAATAAGTGATGTTACTATTGATTGAAAGTGGTTTATCAAAGAAGTAAGATGAGGTTGTAGAAGATACTCATCAATATCGAAAAACCTAATGCCTATATAACGATAATTAACTGTTGTAAGAAAATTTTAAATTTTTTTTCTTTGGTTTATTGAGTTCTTCAGATTAAAAATAAAAAATGAAAATTGCAGTTGGCTTTTTAAATGTGCAAAAAAAGATGGTAAATCACTTATTTAGTAATAACTTCCTTCTACTCTGATTAAAAAACTCAAATCACTACTCTTTAATTATATCAAAAATTCCTTTTTGAAATAAGTCTTATATTCTTGTCAATAATAATATAATTTAATAGTAGAAATAAACATTTAAAAACTTAAGAAAGGGATGGTAATATGAAACTAAAATAATGTCTTAAAAATGCATTTTTTGTTTATAGAAAGAAAGGGTGAAATTTATGACTAAAAGCATTAATTTTAAAAGAGCTATTTATGCAGCTATTAGCATGATAACTGTAATATGTATTTGCATAATCCCTGCTTATGCATGGGGAAGAAAACTAATTACAAAAACAGCTTCCGGTTCTTTTAGTTGGACATTTTATAATTATACTTACTCATTTAATGCAGTTGCAGGCATTACTTATGATGATAGTAATAAAATTACTCAAATTTCAGATTTATCATTTAATAATGTTATTTGTAATTCTAGTTCAATTAATTTTCCTGGTTCAATAATACCTAAGCAAAGCAGAAAATATTTTTCGGGTTCTACAGCAACTTATGTAGTTACAGTAACTAGAAATGCGTACGGGATGTATTCTGACCAGGTAGATTATACATTTACATATCGAACAAGTGATTCGGGTGTACCGTATTCATTTAGGGACAATGAATCAGAAATTATAGTTGAAGTTACTGAAGGAGAACCATACAATATTCAGAATTTTGAATAATCGACTGTAATAATAAAATAATCCTAAAATAATAAAAATACGCCAATCATAGTAATATGACTGGCGTATTAAATTTGTATGTAAACGTCAAATAACGTGTATTGACAAATTAAAAAATGATGAAGAGTATGTGATTTTAGGTCTTCATCATTTTATTTTTGTATATAGTTCTTTGACGCTTACATAAATTCTAACCTTAAGAAAAGGAGATAGACCTGGTCCCGGTCAATCTCCCTAAATATTATCTAAGATAGTTTTAAGTTGTTAAGAAATTTAAAAAATCACTTAAACAATTTGTTTAACAAGGCCTATGATAATCAAAAATCAGCTATTCTTTATAGCCTCATTTATCCTTTTGTCAATCATTTTTTTAATCTTATTTGCTTCTTTATTATCTTCACGATATATATCTGTGTTAAAAATAGTTTTTCTATCTGAAATAAATGCAGCTTTTACAGATCCGTCTTTTAATTCAAATTTAAGACCAACATAAAATTGAGGTTCCATTATTGCGCATAGAACAGCAGTACCATACATAATTTGATGTGTAAATGGTTTTTTCTCATTTTTGAAAGTGGCTTGTTGATTTAGTATAGACACTTTTTTTATGTCAGCATAATCTATCGAGCATTGATTTCCAATTAAAATAGATATTTTTTTATTATTATCGTCAAATTCAACACATTTAAATTTGTTTTTAGTCATATATACCTCCTAAATATTATTTTAATAATTGGTTAGAAATGTAATTTCAAATGTTATATTCAATATTATCTTAACATAGCTCATTATTAGCAAAAAAGCTGAATCACTCAAAATCGGTATGAATTTTACTGATGACGGGAAGAAACATACAATGGAAAACTGCTAAAAAAAGAGTATAGAAATTGACAGACTGATTGAGAAGACACAGGAATTAAGAGGATACCATGCAAAAAAGAGCGAATATGAAGAATACGCCAAATATAAGTATAAAGGCCGAAAATGATGGAAATATCGAAACAGAAATAAATTATGATGTAATAGGCAGAGATAAATCCCTGACTGGATATAATAGAATCGTTATACCTAAATCATGATGGATGTAAAGAATATATAGCATATATCATAATCTGTGGAGGATAGATGAAAAACTGAAATTCCAACCAAAATAATTATTTGTATATGTTAAGCAAATAAATGATGCATATTCGCCGATTTTTACGATGAGTTAGCATATTATTTAGATATTCAACTTATTTAGCCAGATTACATGCTTCTTTTTATTGTGTCTATAATTTATTGTGCTTTCTGTTTTTCTTCAAAATAAGAACCACGTTCAAACTGAACCGGATGATC
>NZ_JBJEEY010000051.1:0-2649 GCF_051873555.1 Floccifex sp.
TTGCAATCAGTGGCTTAGACTACCTTCATCAACTTTTTAGTTGAACTTAGCGTATTTAATTAATCATTTTAAATAATAGCCACCTTTGTTTTTTGATCCTTTAAACTCACACAATTCTGTTAAGTTTCTTTTTAAAGAATTTTTGATTCTATCTAAAGTTGCTGAATGATCCTTAATGATAATAATTTCCAATAATCGTTTTGTGTTTAGCCCTGGATTTTCATTGATTGTTTTCAATAACAACAAATCAAAATCAGACAATGGGATTTTTATTGGGTCGTTTATTGGGTCATTTATTGGGTCATTTATTGGGTCAATCAATGAATTTAAATTAGGCAATATAAGTGAAAAAAAGTTTTCAGTTGGTTTAAACTGTGGCTGATAAGAACTGTTAACGTACGAATTGATTATTCTGGGAATTCCTGAGCCAAAGTTTTCAATATATCCTAACTTGTTTAGAATATTTACTAAACCTGGGTTTCTATATGTTTGAACTCCACTCATAATATCTTCTAGAGTTGCCTTGTATATTCCTCCGGGATTTGTTACTTTTAATTCCTTAGGGAAAAACTCAATCTTGATGTTTGATCTAATAAAATAGTCAGCATGACATATTGCATTTAAAATACCTTCACGCATACTCGCTCCTGGATAGGAAGTTGTTTCAATTCTTTTAAATGTTTTTCCGTCTATTACTGCAGATGTATTATTGTTAAGATTTGCAGCTTCGATAACATTATTTAATATTTTTAATAAAGACCCTTTGAATTCCTTTTTTAATAGAAAATTCATTTTTTCGTCATATACAGCAAACTTGACAATAATAGGTGATTGGTCTGATAATAGCAAACCTAAGTTTGTAAATTCATTATTTTTGTTGATAATTCCTAAAGAAATCAGGTTCCTTTTCTGATGACTGATTTTATGTTCATCACACACGTTATAAAAATATTTGAAAGACAATTCTTGTTCTTCACTGATATCCTTTTCATAAAAATAACCTTTTGAGTCCATTATCATAGATAGGATTTCGTCCTCTGAAGCTTGTCTGCAGCTACGTCCTAGCCTTTTATATACGCCACTTGGTTTAGGACCTTTTTCTTTAAGATAATATGGCTTTTCACTGCCTTTAAGTATTTCGATTACCATAACATTATCATCATTGAAGAAATGATGGATCAAATTTGACGGTCTAGGATAAAATGCTTCTTGAATCCAACTGGATATTGTTGTGTCAATTTTATCTCTAGTGGTATTATCCATAATTGGGACAATTGTTCCGTTATCTTCCACACCAATATATATAGTTCCACCATTTGTGTTTAGAAATGAAACAATTTCTTTTTTTACATCAGAAGTAAGTTCTCTTTTAAGTTCACATATGTCGTTTTCTAAATATGTCATTAGATACTCCTTTCTATGGGTCACTTTAATATACGTAGTATATCATAATGACCCATATATTTCTATAGTTTTTAATATCAAGTGAATTTACATGTTGATACTCAATTCTTATAGATTTTAATTGGATAAATATTACGGATGATTCCGTAAACATTATCACGCATTAATCGAGTTTGAAATCTTTTTGCTCGCTATCATATTAATGATACCGTTGTACGAAAACAAACAATTATTATAGAATTTATTACGCCAAATTTAAAGTGATAGGATATAATAAAAACCTTTCCCATAACTACTTGTACAGTGGTATGTAAAAAGAGTTTCTTCTCAAAAAATTGAAAAACTGTAGTACAGTAGGTCTAATAAAGTAGCAACTAAGCAGCAATAAAGTAGCAAACCAAAATAAAATCCTTATTTTAAAGGATAATTTGGCTGTGGAAATTCTCACGGAATTCTCAAAACGTTAATCAAATTTATCGTCAAGAGACAATCAAGATCACTCATTTATTTGGGTGGTCTTTTTCTTTTATATGTAAAAAGCATCAGCAAATTTACTGATGCTAATAAGTATATAATTACAAATTTAATGAATTTTGATTTAATAGAAATTCTTCAAGCGAGATAATCAAGATACCATTATTATCCCAGTAAGCTTTAAAATATTCATTTATTACTGCTATTTTTTTAAATGAACCAGGAACTTTAAGAAGATTGTTATATTCATTTTCACCATGTTGTCCATTAGGAATAGTATCCATAACTTGAATATAGTATTCTTTGCTTCCCTGACGTGCAATGAAGTCAATTTCTTTTTGTTTTTTAACTATTTTACTATCTTTGTTTGTTTCTCTTGTTTCAAGCATTCCTACATCTACAGCGTATCCTCTTGAACGAAGTTCATTATAGACAACTGTTTCAATTCCAAAACCTTTATCCATCTGTCTAAAATTAATACGTGCATTTCTCAAACCAACGTCTTCAGGATAACATTTAAAAGGTGTTGTTAAGTATTTTTTACCTTTAATATCAAAACGTTTTGCAGATTCAAACAAAAATGCATCTTCTAAATGTTTTAAATATTGGAAAATAGTGTCATTACTGATCTTAACATGTTTTTCTGCCATTAAAGTACCTGATAGACTGTTGGGATTTATTAGCGATCCTGTAGTGGAACATAAAACATCAAAAAGGGTGTATTTGTCAATCCAAAATTGAGCCACCTTATCAGTTTAAAATTGAGCCACC
>NZ_JBJEEY010000052.1:0-13356 GCF_051873555.1 Floccifex sp.
GCAATGAAATGGATGCAAATCAGCGTTATGATGAAATCTATAAAAAAGGCGAAGAGAGTGGAATCAAGAAAGGTGAAGTAATTGGAATCAAAAAAGGCGAAGTAATTGGGCTCAAAAAAGGTGAAGTAATTGGAATCAAGAAAGGTGAAATAATTGGGCTTAAAACCGGTTTACGAAAAGCAGTCTATTCTATGTCACAAAAAGGAATGGGTGCATTAGAAATTGCGAATTTACTGGATGAACCAATTGAAACAGTTCAAGAAATCCTAAATGAAAAAGAGGGTGTATAATGAATCTAGTAAGTGAAGATGAAAAAAGATGGATCCAGGAAATGTATATTCAGCGCAATGAAATGGATGCAAATCAGCGTTATGATGAAATCTATAAAAAAGGCGAAGTAATTGGAATCAAAAAAGGTGAAGTAATTGGGCTCAAAAAAGGTGAAGTAATTGGAATCAAGAAAGGTGAAATAATTGGGCTTAAAACCGGTTTACGAAAAGCAGTCTATTCTATGTCACAAAAAGGAATGGGTGCATTAGAAATTGCGAATTTACTGGATGAATCGATAGAAGTGGTTAAAGAGATTTTAAAGGAGTGAATTTCTCACTCCTTGTTTTTTTCATAAATAACTTTAAGACCTTTGAATATTAATTCACGATCATAGAAATCAATTAAGTTAGTGTGTTGGAATACAATTTTTCCTAAGCCCCCAGTTGCGACAACTTTAAAGTCTTTTTTGCATTCTTTTTTAAACTGGCGAATTGTATATTCAACACCGCCTAAGTATTGATAAAAAATACCGGCTTGCATTTCTGTTTTTGTGTTTTTTGCCAAAATAGTCTTTGGTTGCTTGATTTCAATTTCAGGTAATTGAGCAGTTTGTCCCCAAAGCGCATTGGCTCCTGTTTCAATTCCAACCGAAATAGCGCCTGCTTTAAAACAACCGTTTTCATCGACATAATCATAAGTGGTAGCCGTTCCAAAATCGACAATAAGAACAGGGCCTCCATATGTATAATAAGCACCCGCTGCATCCGCAATACGATCGGCTCCCACACTTTTTGGATTTTCCAATTGAACACTGATGCCAGATTTAACGCCTGGACCTACAATAATGGGTTCAATTCCATATATTTTTCGAATTCCATTCACAAATGAGTGCATGACTTTAGGAACCACACTTGAAACAATAATAGCTTCAATATCTTTTTTTGATACATTGGAAGCATTTAAAAAAGTGCTCATTAAAAAACCATATTCATCGGATGTACGACGAACTTTTGTTGTCATTCTATAATTGGCAAGAAACGTATCTTTATCAAAGATACCAATTGTAATATTTGTATTTCCAATATCAATAGCAATTAACATGTTTTGCGTCCTTCTTCTATTTCTTTAAGTGTTTTAAGAATTTTAACACCCAATTCTTCTTTTGTCATCTTTGGAAGATGAATTCTTTCGTTATTTTTGAATAAAGTGACAACATTGGTATCGGTTTTAAAACCTGCACCTTTTGTGAATAAATTATTCGCAATCAACATATCGCAATTCTTTGACACTAGTTTTTTATATGCATTTTCTTCCAGATTTTCTGTTTCCATCGCAAAACCACAAATCACTTGATTTTCTTTTTTATGTTGGCCTGCATAAGCTAATATGTCTGGATTTTTAATCATATGGATTACCATGGATTCATCGTTTTTCTTGATTTTTTGTTCAGATATTTGTTCAGGACGATAATCTGCTACAGCAGCTGCCATAATAATATAATTTGAATGTTCTAAATGTTCTTTTACAGCTTCAAACATTTCAACTGCACTTTTTACAGAAACAATAGAAACACCATTTATTTCTTCACATTGTGTTGGACCACTGATGATAGTGACATTGGCACCCATATCTTTAGCGGCTTTAGCAATCGCATAGCCTTGTTTTCCACTGGAATGATTGGAAATAAAGCGAACAGGGTCTATAGCTTCTTGTGTTGGTCCAGCTGTAATTAATACATTTTTTCCTTTTAAAGTATTGTCTTCTATAAATAAATGGTCAATAGCTTTAACAATGGCATCCACAGAAGGAAGTTTTCCTTTTCCTACATCGTTACAAGCTAATAAACCTGTATCCGGTTCTAAAACAATATATCCTAATTCTTTTGCTTTTTTCAAATTCTGTTGTGTCACTTCATTTTCGTACATATGTACATTCATAGCTGGACAAATCATTTTTTTTGTGTGACAAGCTAAAAAAGTAGTTGTTAAAAAGTCATCGGCAATTCCGTGTACGACTTTTGCAATCACATTGGCACTAGCAGGAACAATCACAAAACAATCTGCCCATTTAGCTAATTCGACATGTTCAATGGGATCTTCAATATTGGGATTAAATAAATCACAATAACAATGGTTATGGGAAAGTGTTTCAAATGTCAAAGGTGCTACAAATTCAGTGGCATGCTTTGTCATTAATACTTTAATTTCATAGTCTTTTTTTGATAATTGACTAACAAGGTCACAAGCTTTATAAGCAGCAATTCCGCCACTTACGCCTATACAAATATGTTTTTTCATATTTTCCTCCGCATTTACGTTTTTCTTATTTATTATATTCTTTTTAGGAATTCAAGACAATGTGATAAAATAAGGATATGAAAATAATTGTAGCGTGTGATTCATTTAAAGGATGTATGACAAGTCAACAAGCCAATGAAGCCATTGCGAAAGGCATTCAAAAAGCGAATCCAAACCATGAAATATATTGTTCAAGTATGGCAGATGGCGGAGAAGGAACGGCACAGGTTTTAGGGCAATGTCTACATGCGACTAAAATAGATGTCAAAACATTGGATGCGTATGGAAAAGAAATCATGACGTATTATTTTATCACAAAAGACAATACTGCCATTTTAGATGTGGCAAGTTGTATTGGCTTAAGTATGGTTGAAAAAGATAAAAGAAATCCTTTTATTGCTAATTCACGAGGCGTTGGCATTATGATGAAAGATGCCATGAAAAAAGGATGTAAAAAAATGGTAATTGGCTTAGGAGGAAGCAGTACCAATGATGGGGGAATGGGCTTATTGAATGAATTTGGTATAGAATTTTACAATAAGCACATGGAACCATGTAAAGCCAATCCATATGGACTCAAAAATATGGTCTATATCAATAAGAAAAAATTTATAAAACCAAATATTGAAATAACGGTTGCCTGTGACGTGAATATTCATTTATTAGGAGAAAAAGGAACCACACATTTTTTTGGCAAACAAAAAGGTTTTTACCGAAATCAAATGAGTGAAGTCGATTGCTGGATGAAAAATTATCGGGATTGCATGCAACATACTTTTCATGTTGATTTGGACTCTTTTGAAGGTGGAGGATGCGCCGGTGGGATTGGCGCTTGTTTAATGGGCGTCTTTGATGCCAAGAGAATGCCAGGCGCACAATTAGTGGCTTCTATGTCAAATTTGGAACAACACATTCAATCTAGTGACTTAGTTATTACAGGGGAAGGTCAGACGGATTTACAGACAGAATATGGAAAAGTTCCTTTTGAAGTATTAAATATCGCAAAGAAATACAATGTACCTACTATTTGTTTGAGTGGTGCTTTAGGCATTGGCTATCAAAAACTATATGAACACGGAATGGCTGGCATTTTTTCAAGCAGTGATCGGGCTATGACGTTTCAAGTTGCAATTGATAAAGGCGCTGAAAAACTAGAAAATCTGGCGTATTCGATTATTCATTTAATGGATCATTTACAGGGGGATATATGAAAAAAATAAAATATATAATTATGATTTGTGTGTTGTGTTTTTTTAGTGGATGTACAAAATCAGATCCTTATCAGCAAATTGAAATCACAACACAAGAACTACAAGAAAAATTAGAAAATAAAGAAACATTTAATTTCATGGTCATTCGTGAAAACTGTGATTTTTGTGCATCATTGGAAAATTATATTGAATTAACAAAACAAGAACACAATGGAATTGTATTATATACATTGGATTCCACTGATTTTGATTTTTCAAGAGAAAATGAAGACGATTGTTTGTCTTCTTCCACAAGTGAAGGCCAATATTTATTAAGTTTATGTCCATATTTTTTATATACACCTACTATTTATGTAGTACAAGATGGACAAATTGTGACAAGTGGAATTGGGTTCAATGATATGAATAAAAGTGTATCCATTTGGCAATTGGATTCGTTCATTGATTTTAATACAGCCGATGAAATTGAATTCTGGGATTTTATATCGGACTGAAAAAATTTTCATTGTTTTGAAAATGAATTGAAATTTTTTTGAAAATACCATATAATACATTTATATGGGAGGAAAACTATGACTGAAATAGAAAATAATGCTACTTTTTGGCAGAAAATTGATACGATTTTATTATCGAGCAATATCACAATTGATCGACCAAAAGGAACATGTCATTTTAAGTATAAAAATTTAATTTATCCCGTTGACTATGGTTTCTTATCCGATACATTGGGATCGGACCAGGCACCAATTGATATTTTTGTAGGAAGCAATGAATCGAATTCAGTGGGTGCCATTGCGATAAGTGCAGATGTGTTAAAAAAAGATTGTGAAGTTAAATTATTGCTGGGATGCAGTGAGGAAGAAACTTTATCCATTATGGAGTTTTTGAATCAAACAGAATTTCAGAAGGCTATCTTGATTCATCGAGGAAATGAAATTCCTTCATGGGCAAATGAGGATTAACGATGCACTGTCATCGTTTTTTTGATATCATGGAATCCTTTGATATTACACAAGCACTTTATTATTTAAAACAAAAGTATGTACTTTATTGTCTGGAATCAAATGTTATTTTATATGAAAAAGAAAATCAGATTGTTTTAAGTCATGAAAAATGGCATTCAAATATGAATATCGATGATTTTCAACAATCTTTTTGTTCTTGTCATTTTCAACTTCTTCCTAAACAAGAAGAAACCATTTCCAAAGAAAAAGATGATGAATACTACCAATGGCGTTTTCATCATCAATAATTATTCAATGACATGCATCCAAATGGGTTTTTCCAGGGAATCAAAGAAAGAAGCGGCATTACCAACTTCTTGATTTGCCCATTGAGAAAACAATTTATAGTGATTTAAACGAGCCAGGATGCATCCATAGTGTCGTGGATAATCCAATAAAAATAATTTTTCAAATCGTTCAAATTCACTTCCAATAAAAGTTAAAGCCGGAAAACGCAAACTCAAATAATGAAAACCATCATAAATGGCTTGACTATCTAAATATATTAAATAATCAATTTTTGCGTATTCCTTTGTGCCTTTAAAGACAATGAAACCACGAATTTCATTGTCTTTTTTCATGACAAGTATTTTCTTTTGAGATTGAAGAACAAATTGAATTTGATTTTCAAATTCTTTTTTACTATAGCGAATACTTCCATCAAAACAAGACATAAATTCACAATAAACAGGATATAAATCTATGGAATCATTGTAAAGAACTACATTTTTTTCATTTCCTTTTTCACATTTATCACTTCCCAGTGAATACAATAAAGTTTTAGAAACAAGTGAGAAACTTCTGGTTTCAAATAATTTTGGAAAAGTAGTATAAACAATGGTCAATAAATCATTGCAGGCACTTTTTTCTAAGGCAGCATCCAATAAAGAAGAAAAATACTTTTGCTGGCGATAATCAGGTAAAGTTGCTGCCATAGTAATGACCATAGACGTACAAGATGAACCATTGTGGAAAAAGAAACGGCGCTTTGTTTGTAGACACGAAACTACTTTATTATCAACTACCATGCAAAACATAGACGAAGCATCGAATTCATGTTTCATCCAGGCTTTGATTTGTGTTTTATCCATATTCAGCAAAGACTTTTCCAATAAAGATTGAATGTCTTGTTCTAAACCGATGGCATTATGTAAAATCATTGCGCATCATCCTCGTATTCTGTAAATTCCACGTCAATGACTTTTTCGTCTTGTTGAGTAGAAGGAACATCTTTTTTTCTGGTTTTGATCCAATAACCAATAAGAGAAATCAATACGATAAAAGGTAGTGCATAAATAAAAACAGGAAGTATAACACAAAAAAGAATTAATAAAATTAGAATTAAAAATAGATATTGCATATAAATCTCCTTTAGATTATTTTTTCTTTTTCAATGTCTTGTATATATACAGGCTTTACAAGTCCATTTGTGAGTTCTAAAATATCTTTTGAAATATCGTTTTCCACGATATATGTATAGTGTACCATGTCATTGTAGTCCATTGATGTGATTTCTATGTTGTTTTTTCGAAAATATGCATCGATTTTTCCAATAAAATCATAGGAAAACGAAATCTTATATTCATGAAACATCATAGATTGTGTTAATGTGGCTTTTTCTAAAGCCAGTTGAATACTGGAACTATAGGCTTTGACCAATCCCCCGGTTCCTAATTTGATGCCACCAAAATAGCGAACGACAACTGCAAAAATGTCTTGTATGTTTTGGTGTAATAAGACATTTAACATGGGGTGACCTGCACTTTGGGCGGGCTCACCATCGTCATTGGAGCGAACAATATTGCCTATAATCATGCATGTACAATGATGTGTGGCATCGGGATATTTTTTCTTGATGAGTTTTAGAAATTCTTTGGCATCTTCTTCACTTTGACTGCGATGAAGATATGTAATGAATTTACTTTTTTTAATTTCTATTGTATTTGATACATCTTCTTTAATCTTTGGCATATTTGTATTATAACGGATTCTTTTCAATTTTAAAACACGTGATAAAATATAGGAAAAAAGAAAGGACATTTTGTATGGAAAAAGATATTAACCAAATTTCTTTTGAAATCATTGCCTATGCTGGACAAGCTCGCAGCTTTGCGTTTCAGGCGCTGCAAGAAGCCAAAAACCATAATTATCAGCAAGCACAGGAACTTTTAAAACAAGCTGGTGAATCCAGTGTAAAAGCACATCAGGCACAAACGGATTTATTGTTTGATGAAATGAATGGCAATCAAAATGAGGTCAATGTTTTATTGGTGCATTCACAAGATCATTTGATGACATCAATGTTGGCGCAGGAATTGATTGAGGAATTAATTTTAATGTATAAAAAAATGGATGCGGATCAATGAGGGTCATTTTAAATGACCTTTTTATTTTTTGTTTGAAGTTGTTGCGTATAAGTGATACATTAAGGAGTGAATTTAAAAATGATAAGGAAAGGAGAGTTATGAGCAAAAAACAAAGAATTAAAAACATTATTGTGATTTTATGCCTTGCGATCATCTGCTTAGTGGCTTCCTTTTTATGTAAAGGAAACACAAGCACAGAAAGTATACAGGAAGTAATGAAAGATGGAGTGCTGCATGAAACTAATAAAATCAGTTTGTTTGGATTTATGGATGTAAACCCTGGATTGGTTTCTGGTTTTGTTGTAACAGGAATAATCTTATTCATTGCTCTAATGATCCGACTCTTTTTGATTCCTAAGTTTAAGATGGTTCCATCTAAACCACAAATTATAGTGGAAACCATTGTGGGTTACTTTGTGAATCTGGCAAAATCCAATAGTCCACATCGCAACAAATTTTTAGGAGCTTATATATTTGCAGCGGGTGTATATATTTTTATAGGAACTTTATCCGAGTTGTTTGGAATTCAACTAATTACAGCACAAGGATTGAGTGTTTCCATGTCGGCGCCTTTATCCGATATCAATGGAGCTATTTCACTTGGATGTCTATCATATCTTGTGATTTTATCTGGTGGAATTGTGAGTAATGGTATAAAAGGTGTTGGAAAAACATTAAAAGATTTTTCGTTACCTATTTCAATGAGTTTTCGATTATTTGGAGCTTTATTGAGTGGATTACTGGTCACAGAACTTGTGTATTACTATATTCAATTGAGTTTTGTTTTACCAGTCATTGTAGGAATACTATTTACTTTATTACATGCTTTAATTCAAGCATATGTATTGACAATGTTGACGGCTTTATTCTATGGAGAAGTCAGTGAACCAAGTCAAAAAAAGGCAAAAGCCTAGAAAGAGGGAAACTATGAAAAATTCAGTAAAAAGTGTTGTTTCAAGTGCGACAGCCAGTACGATTTTATTTTTAAGTAATATATCTGTTTTTGCGGCCGATGCATCCGTGACAGGAAGCAAAGCGTATGCAGCAGCCATTGCGATTGGATTAGCAGCAGTGGCAGGAGCCATTGCCATGGGAATGGCCATTAGCAAAGCCGCTGATGGAATTTCTCGTCAACCAGAAGCAACAAGTAAAATTCAAACGGTTTTAATGTTGGGACTGGTTTTTATTGAAACAGCAATTATTTATGCTTTGATTGTTGCGATTTTGATTATCTTTGTATTATAGGAGTTACCATGCCTTTAAATATTAATTTTCAACAAATTTTTCTTCACTTATTTAATTTTATAATCTTATTTGGTGGCCTTTATATTTTATTATATAAACCTGTAGTTGATTTTATGAATAAAAGAGAAAAATATTATGCGAATTTAGAACAAGAAAAAGAACAAGCTTTGAAAGAAGCTATGAAGTCAAAGGCACAATATGAGAAGCAGCTTCTATCTTTTAATGAAGAAATGGCACAAAATAAAGCAAAGGCCATTAAAGAAACAGAAGAACTTGTGAATTCTCGTATTCAAAGTGCCAAAGAAGAGGCGGATAAAATTGTTCATGAAGCCTATAAAAATGCGGATCTTCAACACGCAAAAATGATAGAAGAAACGAAGGAGGAAATTACGGCTTTGGTTTTAGAAACGACACGAAAAGTTTTGGAAACAGAAGACATGTATGAAGAATTTGTAAAGGCAGCCTCTCAAGGAGATATGCATGAATAGTTCTAAGGTTGCGATTTTATATAGTGCACAAAAGCCAAAGGAATCGCAGAAACAAGAAATTATTTATTTTTTAGAAAAGAAATATGACTGTGAAATTCTTTTGAAATTTGAATTAGACGAATCTTTAGTTAATGGTTTTCGAATTTCTGTAGAAGATGATTTTTATGACTGGTCCATTGAATCTCGAATCCAGCAACTTCAATTTCAATGGAAGCAAGCTTTAAAACAATCCAGTGAAGATATTATTCCTTTATTGCAGGACACTTTACAACATTGGACACCCAAGGCCATGGCCAGTCAAATTGGTCATGTTATAACTGTAGGCGATGGAATTGCTACAGTCAGTGGATTAAAACATGCTTGTTATGGTGAAATTTTAATTTTTTCACAAGGTATTCGTGGAATGGTGCAAGACTTACGAAAAGATGAAATTGGTTGTATCTTGTTTGGAGATGATCGTGATATCGTGGAGGGAAGCATTGTTCGTCGAACAGGTAAAATGGCCGGGATTCCAGTAAGCGATGAATGTATTGGACGTGTTGTTGATGCTTTAGGAAGTCCTATTGATGATTTAGGTCCCATTCAGGCCAAGGAATACTATCCCATTGAAAGAAGCGCCCCTTCTATTATTGAAAGACAACCAGTAAATACACCAATGGAAACTGGATTGTTAGTGATTGATTCGATGTTTCCGATTGGAAGAGGACAAAGAGAATTGATTATTGGGGATCGACAGACAGGAAAAACATCTGTGGCATTGGATACCATTGTCAATCAAAAAGATAAAGACGTCATTTGTATTTATGTCGCCATTGGACAAAAAGCCAGTTCAGTTGCTCAGCTTTGTCAGAACTTAAAACAAAGAGGAGCGATGGAATATACAACAGTTATCTGTGCTACAGCTAGTGAAAGTGCTCCTATGCAATATATTGCCCCTTATGCAGGATGTTCTTTAGGAGAATATTTTATGCATAAAGGAAAAGATGTATTGATTATATATGATGATTTATCGAAACATGCCATTGCGTATCGTGCATTAAGTTTATTATTAGAACGCTCTCCAGGTCGAGAAGCCTATCCAGGTGATGTATTTTATTTGCATTCTCGTTTATTAGAGCGTTCAGCGCATTTATGTGATGCATTAGGTGGAGGAAGTTTAACAGCATTACCAATTGTGGAAACACAGGCAGGAGATGTATCTGCCTATATTCCAACGAATATTATTTCCATTACCGATGGACAAATCTTTTTGGAAAGTAATTTATTCTTTTCAGGGCAAAGACCAGCTGTTAATGTTGGGTTATCGGTTTCTCGTGTAGGTGGCGATGCACAAACAAAGGCTGTTAAACAAGCAACGGGTTCATTGCGATTGGACTTGGCACAATATCGTGAAATGGAAGTTTTTACACAGTTTTCTTCGGATTTAGATGAGTCCACAAAGAATCAATTATTATATGGACAAGGACTAATGCGTATTCTGCGTCAACCGCAGTTTTCGCCTTTACAACAAAATGAACAAGTCTATATTTTAGTAGCAGCTTTGAATCGAGTTTTTATGGATGTTTCATTGAAAGATATTGATTATTTGAAACTTCAAATGGTGAAATATATTGATGCCAAGGCACCTGAAATTGGAATTGAAATCAAACAAACTAAGAAATTATCACAAGAAAATAAGGATCGCATTGTTTCGCTTTCAAAAGAATTTATAGAAAAGAGTAAAGAAAATGGCGTCCACAAAGGAAATTAAAAATCACATCAATAGTGTAAAAGATACACAGAAAATTACCAATGCGATGTATTTGATTTCGTCAACAAAACTTACAAAAGCAAAAAAAGAATTAGATCAGACGCGTGCTTTTTTTCAATATACGCAAAATGAAATCAAAAGAATTTTCCGTCGTGCTCCCGACATTGAATCTCGTTATTTTTATCCACCAAAAGATGAACCACCTTTAAATGGAACATATGGGTGTTTAGTTATTACAGCGGATAAAGGATTGGCAGGGGCCTATAATTTAAATGTAATCAAGGAAACGGAAAAATTATTAAAGAAACATGAAGACACAAAATTATTTGTGGTAGGGGAATATGGGCGTCGTTATTTTATGAAACACAATATTCCCATTGAACAAAGTTTTCTATATACAGCTCAAAATCCAACAATGGATCGTGCTCGAGAAATTTGTTCTATTTTATTGGAAATGTATGACAAAAAGAAATTAGACAAAATTTATGTTGTTTATACGGACATGGAATCGAGTATTCAAGAAGAAGCAAAAACATTTCGTTTATTGCCTTTTCATCGTTTTGAATTTATGAAAGAAAATGAACTGGAAACGGATTTTGAATTTGTTCCTTCTTTAAAAACTGTATTGGAAAGCATGATGCCAAGTTATATTGCTGGTTTTATTTACAGTGCATTGGTAGATAGCTTTTGTTCGGAACAAAATGCGCGTATGACAGCTATGGACAGTGCTAATAAAAATGCGGAAAAAATATTGGCGGAATTACAAGTTGAATATAATCGCGTGCGACAAGCGGCTATTACCCAGGAAATCACAGAAATCAGTGCTGGGGCCAAGGCACAACGTCAAAAGCGTAAGAAAAAGGGAGGTTCACAATGAACATAGGTAAAATTGTTGAAATATCTGGACCTGTAGTAGATGTTTATTTTGAAAAAGGTCCTCTTCCTAAAATTAAGGATGCCTGCAAAATTATGGTAGGACAAAAACTACGTGTTATGGAAGTGGCTCAGCATTTAGGAGATAATACAGTTCGCTGTATCATGTTAGCGCCTAGTGAAAACATGGCAAGAGGAATGGAAGTTATGGCTGATGGGAAAACGATTGAAGTACCCGTTGGAGATTGTGTACTAGGTCGTATGTTTAATGTATTGGGAGATCCCATTGATGGAAAAGAAAATCTTCCAGAGTCTACAAAGAAATGGTCCATTCATCGCAAAGCACCACTTTTTTCTCAGCAGAAGCCAGCTGTGGAAATATTGGAAACAGGAATTAAGGTTATTGATTTGCTGGAGCCTTATCCAAAAGGTGGAAAAATTGGATTGTTTGGAGGCGCCGGAGTTGGAAAAACTGTTCTGATTCAGGAATTGATTCATAATATTGCCATGGAACACGGTGGATACTCCATTTTTACAGGTGTTGGAGAAAGAAGTCGTGAAGGAAATGATTTATGGCAGGAAATGAATGAAAGTGGTGTCAGTAAAAAAACAGCACTGGTTTTTGGTCAAATGAATGAAAGTCCAGGGGTTCGTATGCGTGTGGCTTTATCTGGATTAACAATGGCTGAATATTTTAGAGATCGGCAAAATAAAGATGTACTTTTATTTATTGATAATATTTTCCGTTTTGTACAAGCCGGGAGTGAAGTATCGACTCTATTGGGTCGAATGCCAAGTGCGGTAGGCTATCAGCCAACTTTAGCCAATGAGATGGGTTCTTTACAAGAAAGAATCACATCCACTAAAAATGGTTCCGTTACATCGGTTCAAGCTGTATATGTACCAGCCGATGATTTAACAGACCCGGCACCTGCCACTACGTTTACACATTTGGATGCCACAACTGTCTTGTCACGAAAAATATCGGAACAAGGGATTTATCCGGCTGTAGATCCGCTAGAATCGTCTTCTCGTATTTTGGAAGCCAATATTGTAGGTGAAGAACACTATGAAACTGCGCGAAAAGTGCAGGAAGTGTTACAAAAATACAATGAGCTGCAAGATATTATTGCGATTTTAGGTATGGATGAATTAAGTGATGAAGATAAAAAAATCGTGAATCGGGCTCGAAAGATACAGCGTTTTTTATCGCAGCCATTCCATGTTGCGGAAAAGTTCAGTGGAATGAAAGGAGTTTATGTGCCTTTAGAAAAAACCATTGAAGGATTTAAGAAAATTGTGGATGGTCAAATGGATGAGTATCCGGAAGCCGCTTTTTTCAATGTTGGAACCATTGAAGATGTTATTGAAAAATCCAGACAAATGACAGGAGAATAAAAATGAATTTTTTTCTTCATATTATTGCCAGTGATCGTATTTTTTATGAAGGAGAATGCGAATCCTTAGTGATTTCAACACTCGATGGTTTGATTGGAATTATGGCCCAACACAGCAATATGATTTGTAGTGTTGTACCTGGTCAGCTTCAATTTCAAGTGCCTGAAAAACCTAGAGAAATTTGTTCCATTGGTTCAGGCATGATCAAAGTTGAAAATAATGATGTTTTAGTGTTATTGGATACCATTGAAAGACCTGATGAAATTGATGAAAAACGAGCAAAAGAAGCGGTGGCAAGGGCCAAGGAAGAGTTGTTGCAGAAACAAAGTATTCAGGAATATAAATTGGCGCAGTTGCATTTGGCTCGTGCCTTGAATCGTCTAAAAGTAAAATCTCATTAAAGGGGCTGTAACGAGTAAATAACCCTAAAATAAAAAAATTGCGCTAATCATAG